>CAJUKF010000002.1:9814-117977 GCA_910587355.1 uncultured Muribaculaceae bacterium | reverse complement strand
GCTGAAATTTAGATGTTTAACAGCATAATATTAATTTTTGTCATCTACTAAAAAATTAGATATTTAACTAAGTATGAACAAGGTACTCATTTTATTGTTGCATCCGAAGCCGGTCGTCGGCTTATGTAGGCATCACAAGGTGAGGAGGCTCCATTACGATCCGGAGCGGTTGTCGTCATGGCGATGAAATTCGCCCGCAGCAGAGCGCAAGAGTTATTACCCGGCACGTGCATGGAGGATATAAATCCCAAGGGATTGCCGTAGTGGACAACCTGACCGGCGTGCTTAACCTTGATGCCGGCTGCTCTTTTTTATCTCCATCGGTGTGAAATTTCTCGGTTCCCGTATGAACATCATTTCTGTTTTAAAGAGACTTTATTATTATGTGGTTGGCCCTGTCAACGACCGAGGTATCGAGACTGGCCAGATAGATTTGTGTAGTTACCTCGGAGCTATGGCCCATTCCCTCGCTTATGACTGAAATCGGTATGCCTTTTGCTTTAGCAGCGGATGCCCAGCTGTGACGTGCCACATAGAGTGTCAGCGGCACGGAAATGCCTACTTTCTCTGCAATTGTCTTTAGGCAATGGTTGATTCGATAGGCCGCGTTGCGGTAGAGACATCTTTCGTTTGTACCCGGATTGCGGATTATTGGGAGCAGATATTCGCTTTTATTCGCCGGATATTTGTCAAGGAGGAGCTGCATTTCCTTTGTCCATTCTATTATGAGTAACTGACCAGTCTTATGTCGCCTGTACGTGATGTACCCGTTTTTCAGGTCTGATTTTTTCAGAAAGGCCATATCTATGAAGCTCATGCCACGGAGATAGAAACTCATAATAAACATGTCGCGGGCGTATTCGAGCGCCGGCTTGGGCGATAAGTCAAGATTCTTGATTTCGCGGAGTATAGGTATGGGAAGTGCCCGTTTTACAGTTTTGTCGATGCGTGTGAATACATGGCGAAACGGGCTGCGGTTTTCGATTATATTGTCTTCAACGGCGCGGTTATAGACTGCACGGAGAATTCTTGTGTAAAATGAAACGGTATTAGGCACCACCCGGCGGTTATAAAGCCATGCTTCGTATGCTTCCATAATCTCCGAAGTGAGGCTGTCAAGCATTATGTCTTCACCCTTGCGAAATTTTCTGAAACTATGAAGAGTTGATATATAGGCTTCCGACGTCCTTATTCTGCCATTCTGTTTCAGTTTTGCAATTATGCTCTCTGTGAAATTGAAAAGAGAATAGTCATTGCTATAGCGGTTGAATTCGTTGATAATATCATCGGCCGTATATTCCAGCCCAGAGCCATCGAGTCTGCTAATAATTCTCATAAGGCGTTCCATATCACAATGGATATGCTTACGCATTGAGAGAAGCAATGATTTTCTTTTACACGACCTGCCGATAATGAGTGACGAGCGGTGTGCGTCCCACTCGTCCGACATGATGCGATATTCGGTGTGAAGTTGTCGTGGTTTCCGGTCATGAATTATCTGATAGTAGATTGTTCCTTCGCGGCCAGTGACTTTTGATGGCCTGAATTTTACTTTTACTGATGCCATTACATATGTGTTAGATGATTCATAAGAAGTTATATTCCATAATATAACCTCTTATGATGTATATTATTATAATGAAAGCGAAGCTGTCGGCAATTGAAGTCGGCAGCTCCGTTGGCTGTTTGATTTTTGTAATGGCAAAATGGAAGAAAGAATCAGAGACAGAAGAGCTCTCCGGTTGTAGAGTCCATTATGTAGCCGGCTACGCGGACATCGTCGGGCATCAGAGGATGTTTATGTATCAAATCAACGGTCTCATGTACGGCCGCTTCGCCGTCATCAAAGCCGTGCAGCCAGCTGTCAAGGTCGATGCCGCAATGACGCATCAGAGTGATATGTTCTTCCGGGATTCCGCGTTTGCGCATAAGGTGGAGCATTTCGGAGGCATTCATACCCTGCACACCGCAGTTAGTATGGCCGATTACCATGATTTCTTCCACACCAAGTTCGTAGACGGCTACGAGGAGCGAGCGCATGGTTGAATCGAAGGGGTTTGTGATTGTGCCACCTGCGTTTTTAATCATTTTCACATCGCCGTTACGGAGACCTAAGGCTGCCGGAAGAAGTTTTACAAGGCGTGTGTCCATACATGTGACTATCGCAATTTTTTTATCAGGATATTTCGATGTCTCGTATTCACGGTATCCTTTGGAGGCGATAAACTCTTTGTTGAATCTCAGTATTTCGTCAATCATTTTATATGATTTAGTATTAGCGCATCAGAGCCACTATATAAATAACTGAGTGCAAAATTACAATATTGCCGGAAATAAACGGCTCTTATGCCATGATTTATTATCAGACCTGCAGATATTAAGACGAATGGTGGCAGACTTCATTTTAAGTGTTGGTATCGTTTATTGTCAGCATATAGCCGAAGCCCCTCTGATTGATAATATTAATTGAAGAATCCTTCGCAAGTGCTTTACGGATTTTATAAATGTATCCGTGAAGAGAGTTGCGATTGCTTGGTTCATCACGTTGCCATACTGCAATCATAAGTTCTGAGGCATCAACAGTCCTGCCGATATTATTTGCCAGCATTTCAAGAATTTTTGTCTCGAAATACGATAGTTCTAAAACAGAGTTTTCATAGGAAAGGGTCTGGGTGGTGATATTGAAAACATATCTGCCTAACTCATATTTTATTTCTTCCTGACGGTTTGCTCGCCTTAGAAGAGCCTTTATTCTAACAATGAGTTCGCGTAGTTCAAAAGGCTTCTTAAGATAATCATTGGCACCGATTTCAAAACCTTCCTCGATATCGTCAATCGTGCTTTTGGCCGTGAGGAAAAGCAAAGGGACGATAGGCGACAATTTTCGTATCTCCTTTGCCATTTTGAAGCCATCCATTTTGGGCATCATGACATCGGCAACGATAAGGTCGGCACCCTCCGCCTTGAAGCGGTCGAGACCGGTGATACCGTTACCGGCAGTCAATACATCATAGCCTTGTTCTCTCAGAGTGTCGGAGACAATAAGCGCGAGGTCGGATTCATCCTCGACAAGCAGTATTTTATTTCTCATCGTTACCGAATTTTATTGTGAAAACGGAGCCAACGCCCTCTTTACTCCTTACTGCAATCGACCACCCCATTTTATCCAGTATGCTTTTCACATAATAAAGACCGATGCCATAACCGCGTACATCCTGTAGGTTGCCATGAGGGACACGGTAAAACTTATTGAAGAGATAAGGAATTGATTTGGCCGGTATGCCTATGCCGTTGTCCGACACTCGTATTTCGTCGGCATTGGCCGATATAATTATGGTTACATTTTTTTCGGAATATTTTATGGCGTTGTCGATAAGGTTGTTCAATACATTTGCCAGATGCACCTTGTCGGCAACAACGCACAGCGTGTTGTCCGCTTCAACATTAATTGTGATATTTTTGTCGCTCCTCATCCTTTGGGCGGAAGCAATCTCGTCAATGAAGCCGCTGAGCAGAATCTTCTCAGGCTTGAGTTTCATTGTCTGTCGTCGTTCCATACTCATTGCGAGTATGTTTTCAACGAGTTCACCAAGTCGCTTAAGCTGTTTGTTGGCGATTTTCAGATATGTTACTTTTTTTGCCAGGTCGTTTTCAGTGTCATAATTGAGCAGGGCGTCGTTGGCCGAATAGGCAATCGCAATAGGTGTTTTCAGCTCATGTGTCATATTGCTGACAAAATCATCCTTCATCTCCTCAATGGTTCGCAGTCGCGACACGGTGCGAAAAAGATACCAGAACGCTAATGAGAAAGCTGTCATGAGAAGAAAGACGGTGACAATCACGTCCGACATTTCCGAGAAGATGTGTCTTGTCAATGGTGTCATGTATGCTCTATAGTACATATCGGACTGTGGATTGAAGCACAGGGAGAAAATATCAAAGTCATCCGGATTTGCCGGGGCATGAATATTGCCGCGAAGTACCTCTCCTTTTGAATTGCTTACTTCAACAGCCACGTATTCCGGGAAAATATGTCTGTCGGCAAGACGTTCGAGCAGTATGCTGTCCATAATCGCAAGGTTGAAGTCAACAAAGGGGTCCATATTTTCGTGCATCTGTTGGCTCATGTCGTTCACCATTTGATTGGTATATGACCGGTCGCGCCTTAATGGTGTTTTATTGACTTTTGTCTCTCCTTCCTGGTTTGTCGATGTAGTGATGAAATCTCCTTCTTCATTCATCTCTCCTGATACTGAACGTGGTTGCCGTATAATCGAATCTCCGTTTTCAGTATATGCGTCTCGGGCCGCTTTGGCTGCCCTGTTGGCTCGTTCTGCCCGCTCCCACATATCGTCAATGTCTGCATCAGCCAAAGCCGTCATCACATCGCGCTCTACATTGGTTCTAATGGAATTATAGAGGCTTACGAGATAATAGACGTTACATGCGAAAATAACCGCAATGATTATTATAAATGAAGTCGAGATAGTCTTAAAATGTTTCATATGGCAAAAGTACGAATATTTTGTAATGATAACCTGTGACAGGAATATGATTTAAGACTAAATAAGGGAGCGGTTAAGACTAAATAAGGATGAGAATAAAGGAACTTATATTGGGCGTGGATAATTTTGTATCAGAAAAATGATACTGCAATGAAAAAAGTAATGTTGTTCAGCACAATCCTTTATGGCATCGTAGCCTATGCACAGTCCGAAATGGCTGACACCGTTTCTGTACGACAACTTAATGAAATCGTTGTCAGGGGCGAGAAGCCTCAGGTAAGGGCAGAGGAGGGTATAATGACTGTCGATTTGCCGGACATTGTAAAAGATAAGCCGGTCTCGAATATTCTTGAAGCGCTTGGATATCTGCCGGGTGTCATGAACAATAACGGCATGATTGGGCTCACCGGCGCCTCGGATGTAACCATTATTCTAAATGGCGAGCTTACCGATATGCCGCTCCAGAATCTTTACCAGCTTCTTTATACAACGCCTGTCGACCGTCTGAAAAAAGTTGAGATTATGTATTCGGCCCCGGCTAAGTATCATGTCAATGGAGCGGTTATCAATGTGGTGCTGAAAACTCCCCGGCCTCTCGATGGACTGCAGGGTCAGGTCAGAGCAGGTTACAATCAAGCCCATTATGCCTCATATGGCGGGGGGCTGGCTGCTACGTATGCAATCAAGGACTGGATTTTTGATTTGAATTATGGATTGTCAAGAACTCAATCGTGGAATCAAGAGGAAACGTGGTCAAATCATATGGTACAGGGTAAGCGCACGATGATTGAGGATGATATGCGTCGTATAGGGCGGAACTGGAGCAATACTGTATTTGCATCAGCCGCGTGGAAAAAACTTAAACTCACATACAACGGACAGATAATATCGGACTCAAAGAACCGCAGTCTTTCATCCGGTACACTTGGCAATTTTACAAATCTGTATAAGATGCTTTCACCCGTCTGCTATCATAATATAGCCTTGCGTTACACGGCTCCATTCGATATGACCATAGGCGGAGACTATACCCGGTATTTCGAAAACCGTTCGCAGTCGCTTTTCAAAAATCACGGTTTTATGCTTGGCGCACACAACCGTCAGAGTATAGGCCGTTATCATGTCTATATGGATAAGGGACATCAGTTCGGCAAATGGCAATTGAACTATGGCGTGGAGTATCAGCATTCGGAAGACCACAGTTCGCAACATTACAGCGTGGCTGACAACCATGATTTCGATGATGTTCTCCGCGAGGACGTGGCGAGTCTCTACGCAGGCGCTCAACGGTCGTTTGACTGGGGGCTTTCGTTCAATGCTTCGGCTAAAGGGGAGTACTATCATAATAGATATCAGCATAACTGGAACTTCATTCCACAGCTCGGAGCGACATATTATAAAACCACTGTAAGCATTTTTCAGCTCAATTTAAGCACCCGACGCATCTATCCTTCGTTTTGGGAACTCCACAGAGGCAGGGGCTATATAAACGAATATTCCACCGTGCTTGGCAATCCTGAACTGCAGCCATATATTCAGTATGATGTGCAGTCAGGCTATATTTTAAAACAGAAATATGTGGCTACGTTGTATTTCCAGTACGGTGACAAAGCCAGTGTGCAGCTGCCTTATCAGTCGCCGGATGCACTCAGTCTTATCTATCAGACAATCAACATGAACTATAAGCGGGTAGCCGGTCTGAATCTGTATGCGCCTTTTGAAGCGGGTGATATATGGGATGCGACAGTCACTGCGAATGTATTCAATCAGCGCGAAAAAGCCGATAGGTTTCATGACATAAGCTTTGACAACAGCAAGTGGATTTTCTATGGTTCTGTGACTAATTCCCTGAAACCGTGCCGGAATAGCCCCATATCTTTGTCGGTTGATATTTCTTATATCACCCCGTCGTTGCAAGGTATAGCCAATCTTTCGGGTCTATGGAAAGTCGACATGGGTGTGAAATGGCAATTCGGCAAAGGCCGTTGCTGTGAATTGAATCTGAAAGCCGACGATATCTTCAGCACGTGGTCGCCTGTCATGACAATAAATCATGAGGGACAGGATTTCCGGATGAAAGTGAGAGATATGACCCGCAATCTCAAATTGACATTTATCTGGCGCTTCAACGGCTTCAGACCCAAAGACAATAGTATTGACACCTCGCGTTTTGGCACTGGCCGATAAACACTTATATTCGGAAAACTGGTATGAAAGTTATATTATTTTTCGTATTAATATGCGCTCTCAGTGCCTGCGGCCTGGAGAAAAGCGTCTTTATAACAACGAGAGGCTATGAGCCCGCACGTCAAAGAAATTACCCGGAGGTTTATATCAAATCTCTGCAGAATTCAGACGCGGCTTATATCGATACTATTCACGTATATCATTTTCGAGAAAACAAATAGTGTACAGGCTGCTGTAATTCTGGTTCGTCATATATCGGATTATATCCACGAATTCTGACGTCTCTTGACGGCAAGCGACTCACTGAGCAGCCGCACGAATTCTTTCATGGAATTTTTGTGATAGCTGTCCTTGAGTATGTGCACGCATCCCGTCATCTCATTGTCGGGCACTTCGAGCGGAACGGCCTTTACATCGCGTTCGTTGTATATGGAATCTTCGGCCAGGACAGTTACGAGTTGTGTCTGACGTATAAGTTTAAGCAGTATGTTTACTTCGTTAAGCTCGATGCGGATATGAAAATCGTTGTATGTCGTCACAAGCCTGTCGAATGCGTTGCGTGCCTGCAGTCCTTTCGACGGGAGTGCCAGCTCGTATTTCTGAAGTTCCGATAACGAGACACTTGTCTTTGACGCAATGGGATGGTCCGAATTCACCACTGCCGACAGAGTGTTTTGAAACAATATGTGCGATTCGACATCGGCAACGGGCTGCGAGGGCTTGAATGCAAGCACGAAATCAATATTCCGTTTGGCAAGCAGTTCCATAAGCTCGCCCATGGGTTTATAGATTATGTTGAGCTTTATGTGAGGATATAGCTTCATGAAAGAAATCACCGTCTCAGTCAGTATCGGGCTGAAAGAATAGGTTACTCCGATATCAAGCGTACCCGTCAGCAGTTTCTGCAGGTCGTGGATGCGGTCTGTGCATGTCTCTGCATCACGGAGAGTGCGCAAGGCGAAGGGCAGCATCACTTCGCCGGCCTCGGTAAGACGGATGGCGTGGCTGTTGCGCATAAAAAGCTGCACGTTAAGTTCGTCTTCCAATTGTTTTATCTGCTGCGAAAGCGAACTCTGCGCTATATTCAGGGCTTTCGCCGCGTCAGAAAAATTCAGCGTCTCAGCGGCTTTTGCAAAGTATCTCAACTGTCTTAATTCCATAGTTTTGCAAAGTTATTAATAATACGGCTATCTCGTAGCTGTAAATGATAATTTTTTGAACAGGAATACTGGTATTGTGGCTCCGACGACCATGCCGAGTATAATGAATGCACATGTCAGGCCGTTATAGGCAAGGAGGTAAAAGTAATGTCCGAAAGCTTCTTCCTGTGTGTGATACAGACACGAAAGCAAAGCCTCAATCGAGCGGTAGGCGTACATGCCGGGTATCATCGGCAGCAAGGCAGGGAAGAAACAGACTTCTGCCGGGCATTTGATGCGCGAGGCGAAGAGAACGGCGAGCATGCCTATTGCAAACGAGGCTGCCGTGCTGGCAGGAATGATGTGCATGGCACCCAACTCCGGCAATGTCAGCATGTAGCGTATCGAGTGTCCCGCCGCGGCAATCAGCGCGCATGTCATATATGCCCGGTGCGGGGTGTTGCTGATGCTGGAGAAACCGATTGCAGCCATAGCCGCAAACGCTCCGTCCTCAAGGATATTTATCAGTATATCGCTCCACATATTCTCTCTAAAACCATTTTAATCCAAGTATGAGCATGCCTGCACACAGGCCGGCCGACAGACATGCCGTGAGTACTGCCGCATCAAGAAACCGGCTGAACGCGCACAGATAATGACGGTAAATAATATCGCTCACCGCATTTATATAGGGTACTCCGGGAATCAGATATAGCACGCTTGTTCCCAATGCTATTTCCGGTGTGCCCCCGAGATTGAAGATATGCCCTCCGGCGCTCAGGGCTGCCGAGAAGAACGAAGCGCACAAAAAGGTGAGGCGGACATCCCGTTTGTCTTCAAGCATGATTTGTTTCAGTCGGTATCCGGCGAGCGTGGAAATCAATACAATCAGCATTGCAATGGCATCTCCGCCGAATAGTCTGCAGAACGAAGCATTCGCAAGACTTGTGAGAATCAACACCTCCCATTTTCCTGTCGGGCGTGTGGTGCGAATCCTGTCGAAACGTTCGGCTGCTGTCGCGAAATCGAGATGATTGTCAGCCACTTCCCAGCTGAGACGGCTGAGCTGTGCGTTCAGGTTGAAACTTATTCCGCAGTTTGCTGTCTTGCGCATTGCCACAGATGGATTGGCTATATCCTTTCCCCACACGGAGACAGAGACATATGTCGGCATTATAAAAATGTCGGCTTTTATTCCGAACGCTTCTGCCATGCGTCGTGTGTTTTTCTCTATGCGGATGCATGTGGCTCCGCATCCCGATAACAGGGCCGCATAATCGGCCAGAAATGCCGCTGTCGCGCGGACATAGGCATTGCCTGTCGTTTCTGCTGGCTTACAAATCCTCGATGTCGTCATCATCTGTATCGCCGGGTGTATAGAACATTTCGCGTTCCTTGCCTATTTCAATCACATGTCGAGGTCTGCGGTCAGTATGACGACACTCTGTATAATACCGTTCGACGGCTCTGAATAAAAATGCCAGCAACAGCACTCCCGCTATTGTACACCATACAATCATTGGTTCTGTCATGATTTTTTTGCTTTTTCAAATTACGGTGCAAAAGTATAAACGTCAAAAATCTCCGGGAAGCAATCAGCAAGGGATTTTCCTATCGCAATCATAGGCAAAACAGATACGGTATGGATATTTTTATTACCTTTGGGATATGGGCGCACTGAATGACTTTGAACGCGAGGCCGATTTTTCGTCCTGGCAGAACGGGTTGCAAGGCGCTTGTCAGCATCCGCGCATCCAAAAATGAACTTACTGAAATTGACCTCAGTGACTGTCCGCTGCTTCAGGAGGCCTATTTCACCAGTAACTCACTTACAAAATTCTACATCGATGGCTGCGTGTCGTTCTGACAACTCCAGCTGAGCTTTAACTCCCTGACGGATATTTCGGTTGGGTGATGCACCACTCTCAGCGAGTGGTACTGTCAGTATAACAGTATCAGCGCGCTCGACCTGAGCCGATGCGTCGAACTGCAGTCGCTGCACTGTGGCGTCAATAATCTTGACAGTCTCGTCATACCTCACCGACGTAAGCTTCATGGGGTGTGGTGTTATGAGAACCGGATAAAATCTCTTGACCTCACCGGGGCTCCGTTTATCAGTGTCATAAGTTGCTTCAATAACAATCTTGAGAGCCTCGCACTCGAGGAACGTGGGCGCCTTGGCATATTCTGGTGTTTTGGCAACCGCATCGGTGATGAAATACCTTTATGGACGGATAAGGTTTCGCAGTTTGAACACGATGCCCGATATGAATATCCTGCCGATGGGTCCCCATTCATCGACCACGGCTATGGCTGGTGGTATCCCGGAGAACCGGCTTCCGGCAGACATGCGAGAGAATAGCTTTGCAACGTACGGTTTTCAAATCAAATTTCCCAGTCCGGTTAAGTTCATGTCGAATCTGGTTGCATATTCGGGCAGTCTGTGAGTCTTTTTGATTTCAGCGTTTATTTCATTTTTAAATCCGAGACCGGTGTAATAATATGCGTCAAAAATATCACTCATACCTCCAAACGTGCATACTGTGTACTCATTGGTTGACAATTCTTTGAATTTAATTGGCTGACATACATAGTATCCGCATAATTCAAGTTCGTCACAGCAGACGGTATGGCCATGAAATGCTTCTCTTGATTCGATATATTTGATAAAATGGGATTTTGCGCCATTGTGGAATTTCTTCCTTAAAAGCAGTATGAAGGCTTCCAAATCATCAATACAGACAGACCACGGATATGGGCGGTCCTCATCGATAGAGAGCAGTTTTGACAAGTCGGTCTGAATTGGCCCGTATTTATACTCCGTAACAATGATGCTGTAGACCTCTTTTATACGGGAAGGATTAATGACATAAAGCTCGCGTTTGAAAGTTTTTCCATCCAATATCCTGATAGGTTTCTCTTCAGACAGAGCGTCTTCTACACGCTTGCATTGTTCATATCCCTTCTGTATGGAATTCGAGAAATCTTTTTTGATTTTCACAAAGGATTTCAGTGAATCACGCATTGGTTCTCTGAAATTACAGTCCTTTACTTCAATTACAAAATAGATGCCTTTATATTCAATTAATAAGTCCTGTTCGCATTTTCCGTCAATGCTGTAGTTCGCATAATAATGGGCGTCGTTTTTGAAAAGGGAACGGAATAAGTCAAGCACCTTTTCTTCCAGTTTACTGTCTTTTGATTGTTTGTATTTTATCTTTATGTCCGGATGCTGGCTCAAATACTTGTCGATGCGGGTGTAAAGGGCTTCCACTGAAAATTTAATATAGGGTATCGCTACTTTTTTCTCGGTGAAGACAAGAGGATAGCCGGTATACGTACGTTCACTGCCATAGTATTCCATATGGTTTTGATTATTTCTGGCCGGATATTTGAAAAAATCTATCAAGCGGTTGTTTATTTCGGGATTGAATCGGTCTGAGTACAACGCGGCCGGTTCGCATATAAAACACTCTCCCGGATTGGTCTCCAGCAATTCTCTTAAATCTTTCAGTTCCGGTTGTTTGAGCCAGTCTTCGGGATGAATTCCCTGATTCAGCCAGTTGGTTGCCATATCCTTCCATTTATCCGGATTAGCCCTATAATAGGAGTATTTTTCTGCGGCTTTTCTTACACTGTCCGTCAGTTTGCCATTATACAGAGTGCTTAAATATTCTATATACTCAATCGCATCTCTGATGCTGAAACCGAATTCTGCACGGATATATTTATCATATGGTGCGCAATAATTCTCAATTCTCCATAATGTCTGCTCATCGTATGATAGACGGGCATTTGAATAATAACAGAAATAAGTCATTAGGGATACTGCAACCTTATCATCTCTCTCATCATGAAAGAAATCTCCATTATTGCCGAATCCCATTGATACGAAATAGTTGAGTTCTATTTCGTCCAATAGTTCCGTTATTCTGTTCCAGCGCTTTTTATCTATGGAAAATTGAGGCTCGCGTTTTTGGATGGAATAATAGACGTCAATCAGATAAATCATCTGCATCATAGGCGATGCCAGATTATTGAATATCCACGACTCACGATGCTCAACTGAGCACAGAACTCCCATGACGTATTTGATAAAATCGTCTTCATGGAGACATTTCAGAATTTCTATTAATTCTCCGATGATATCCTCCTGTGGGCGTAGGTTTTGTTTCGCCTTTAACATTTTGTGGAATGATTCTTTTAAATCCGGGTTTCTGAATGACATGATTCTGTTTATTTATATTTGTGTCAAATTTAATGAAAATCGGCATGCAGTCATACTCAACGGAGCTGAATTTATCATGAATGTCATGTCGAATGATAAAGACTGAGGATATTTCTTTAATTTTGCATTATAAATAAGCTCCGATATGATATATATTGAAACTGAACGATTGATTTTGCGCTCATGGATGCCACAGGATTTGTCCCTGTTTGTTGCAATGAACAAGGATAAACGTGTCATGCGTTATTTCCCGGCTACATTAAACGAAGCAGAGACGGAGGCTTTTTATACCCGGATACAGGATGAGTTCAATCGGTATCACCGGGGGCTTTATGCGGTGGAAATAAAAATTACGGGAGAGTTTATCGGATATGTCGGATTACATGAAATCGGTTTTGAGGCTGATTTCACGCCGGGTATTGAAATTGGCTGGCGTCTTGCCGCTGATTATCACAATCAGGGATATGCCACTGAAGCTGCGAAATCAGTGTTGAAGCTGGCAAAAGAATCTGGAATCGGACGCCTTTATTCATTCACAGCTAAAATAAATTCTCCATCAGAACGCGTCATGCAGAAAATAGGTATGGTTAGAGTAGGGGAGTTCAAGCATCCTAAACTTTCTGTTGATTCACCCCTGAGTGACCACGTGCTTTATAGGATTTATTTATAAAGCCTCCGATTTATTCTGCCCGGCGAAGATATTTTTCCAAGGTTTTTTTGCTTCAGCGATATCGGGACTCGAAAGTATCGGCATCAGCATATCAATTTCTTCAATTGGGAGATTCCACCATTGGAGCCGTCCCAGCAGACATATCATTTTTCTGCGGCCGTGGAGGTCTGCAATATTCATGGAATGAAAGTTGCGGACTCTGTAGATAATCTTCACCAACGGCATCTATATCATCCGGCAGGGCAATTTTGTCAAGAAGATTGTCGTCAGATAATCCGCATAGATACTCCCGTCGGCCCGGGCCGATATTCCTGAAATAAAATCGGCTGCACCTCTAAGCGGGTCGCAGCCGATTTTTAATTCTTCGGATTTATCTATTATTCCGGCTCGTAGCCTTCGTAGTAGTAGGACTGGTCAATGCCGTGGAATATTACGTCTCGGTCATCGGTCTCGGCGGTAAGTGCGCCTTGAAGAAGATATCGCAGCTCAAGGTCGTTGACCGGGGAGCGCTCCATAGCTTGCATATATGCTTCTCGAGCGATTTTACGCCAGTCTATAACTTTGCCGAGCCGGCGTCGCAGCATCATATCAAGCCAGATGCGCGTAGCACGACCATTGCCTTCCATGAAAGGGTGTGCAATATTCATCTCAACATATTTAGCTACTATCTCTTCGAATGTTGACTCAGGCATCTTCTCTATAGCCTCAAGGGCCGGTTGCAGGTAGATAGCATTGGCAAAACGAAATCCACCCTTTGAAATATTCAATTTGCGAATTTCTCCGGCAAACGGATACAAACCGTCAAACAGAGCCTTATGAATCGCATGGAGCCCGGCGGTAGTGCCAATCTCTAAATTGTATACTTCTCCTGAGGCAAATAAATTTTTTGCTTTGGCAATACTTAATCGGTCAATTTCGTTTTGTGTCATCTTTCGTTTGTGAAGAAAGGCGGGGATTTCAAATCGTTGAAATCCCCGCCTTGTTAAACTTTTGGAATCAGACTGAGGGGTTGTCTCTTACCCTTCGATTGCAGCCTGCGCCGCAGCTACACGTGCGATGGGCACGCGGAAAGGCGAGCAGCTGACATAGTTCATGCCGAGTTTTGCGCAGAAGATGACGGATGAGGGTTCGCCGCCATGTTCGCCGCAGATACCGATTTTGAGGTCGGGATTGGTGGCACGGCCTTTCTCAACACCCATGCGCACAAGCTGGCCTACGCCTACCTGGTCGAGAACTTCGAAGGGGTCGGTCTTGATGATTCCGTGTTCTTTGTAGAACTTGAGGAATTTGGGAGCGTCGTCGCGCGAGTAGCCGAAAGTCATCTGAGTGAGGTCGTTGGTGCCGAATGAGAAGAAGTCGGCAACCTGAGCGATTTCGTTTGCGGTGAGAGCAGCACGGGGCACTTCAATCATTGTGCCGACTTTGTACTGAATCGAATCGCCTTTTTCCTCGAATACCTTGGCTGCGGTGGTGTTGATTACATCAGCCTGATTCTGGAGCTCCTTGAGTGTGCCTACAAGGGGAACCATGATTTCGGGATGTACTTCGATGCCGCGGGCTTTGCATGCGAGTGCGGCTTCGAGAATGGCACGGGCCTGCATTTCGGTGATTTCGGGATATGTGATACCGAGACGGCAGCCACGGTGACCGAGCATGGGGTTGAACTCCTCGAGGGCGTCGACTTTTGCCTTGACTTCTTCGAGTGTGAGGCCCATTTCTTCCGCGAGCTCTTTCTGAGTTGCTGTCTGATGAGGTACGAATTCATGCAGAGGCGGGTCGAGGAGACGGATAGTCACGCCGAAACCGTCCATGGCCTCGAAGATGCCCTCGAAGTCGCCGCGCTGCATGGGGAGGAGCTTGGCAAGGGCGAGACGACGGCCTTCGACATCGGAGGCGAGAATCATTTCGCGAACTGCCTTGATGCGGTCGCCTTCGAAGAACATGTGTTCCGTACGGCAGAGACCGATACCCTGGGCACCGAATTTGCGTGCCTGACGGGCGTCGCGGGGAGTGTCGGCGTTAGTGCGGACAAGGCATTTGGTGAACTTGTCGGCGAGGTTCATGATTGCTGCAAAGTCGCCGTCGAGAGCGGGCTCGGTAGTGGGTACCTGGCCTTCGTAAACTTCACCGGTAGAACCGTTGAGCGAAATCCAGTCGCCTTCTTTGAAGGTCTTGCCAGACATTTCGACAGTCTTGGCAACGTAGTCGACCTTGATTTCGCCTGCGCCCGAAACACAGCATTTACCCATGCCGCGGGCAACAACGGCTGCATGCGATGTCATGCCGCCGCGCATTGTGAGGATACCCTGAGCCACGGCCATACCGCGGAGGTCTTCGGGAGAAGTTTCGATGCGGACGAGAATAACTTTGCGTTTCTTGTCGGCCCATGCTTCGGCGTCTTCGGCGGAGAATACAATCTGGCCTGCGGCTGCACCGGGAGATGCGGGAAGACCCTTGGCAATTACAGTGGCGCGCTTGAGGGCCGATTTGTCGAATACGGGGTGGAGGAGTTCGTCCAGCTTCTGGGGCTCCATGCGTTTGAGGACGGTCTTTTCGTCAATCACGCCTGCACGGAGGAGGTCCATGGCGATTTTGACCATGGCAGCACCTGTACGCTTGCCGTTACGGGTCTGGAGCATCCAGAGCTTGCCGTCCTGAATGGTGAATTCCATGTCCTGCATGTCTTTGTAGTAGTCTTCAAGACGTGCGGCGATGGCGAAGAGCTCGTTGGCGCAGACGGGCATCGATTCTTCGAGAGAGGGATACTTCTCGGCGCGGACTTCTTCAGAAATACCCTGAAGGGCTGCCCAGCGGCGTGAGCCTTCGATTGTAATCTGCTGGGGAGTACGGATACCGGCGACTACGTCCTCGCCCTGTGCGTTGATAAGGTATTCGCCGTTGAATATGTTCTCACCGGTGGCGGCGTCGCGGCTGAAAGCTACGCCGGTAGCGGAGTTGTTGCCCATGTTGCCGTAAACCATAGCCTGTACGTTGACGGCAGTACCCCATTCTTCGGGGATCTGGTTCATTCGGCGATAGATGATAGCGCGTTCGTTCATCCAGCTGTCGAATACGGCGCAGATGCCGCCCCAAAGCTGTTCCCATGCGTCATCGGGGAAGTCTTTGCCGGTGTAATCCTTTACAGCTGCCTTAAAGAGTTTTACAAGGTTCTTGAGGTCGTCGACGTCAAGCTCGGTGTCGAGTTTGATGCCTTTGGCTTCTTTCACCTTGTCCATGATTTCCTCGAAGGGGTCAATATCGGTTTTCTTTTTGGGCTTCATGCCGAGCACTACGTCGCCGTACATCTGCACGAAACGGCGGTAGCTGTCCCATGCGAAACGGGGATTGCCGCTCTTCTGTGCGAGAGATTCGACTGTAGCATCGTTCATACCGAGATTGAGCACGGTATCCATCATGCCGGGCATCGAAGCACGGGCACCCGAGCGTACAGAAACGAGAAGAGGATTTGCAGGGTCATTGAATTTTTTGCCGGTGAGTTCTTCTACATGTGCGATTGCAGCTTTCACGTCATTGGCGATGCGTTTTACCACTTCGTCACGTCCATACTGGGTGTATTCGTTGCAAACTTCTGTAGTGATAGTAAAGCCGGGAGGAACGGGCATCCCGAGAAGGTTCATTTCGGCGAGGTTAGCGCCTTTGCCGCCGAGGAGGTTTCGCATATCTGCGTTGCCTTCTGCTTTACCGTCACCGAATGTATATACTCTTTTCATTCGATAAAATATTAATTAAATTTTAAGTTATATCAAGTATTAGGCCGAAAAAACGGCTGGTGTCATATATTAGTATTTTGCAAAGATATATATTTTGGTGTAAAAGTACAAAAAACACATGTTGTTTTTTATTAAAAATCAAGCGGCGGATGGCGTGGAACCGTGTTTTCGGTATGTTTACAGGTCTAAGGCATATGAAATTAAGCTCTGTGACTGCACGTAGACATGTCACAGAGCTTATATGGAGCATTATCCTCCGAAGTTGTCATAATGGATGCTTGCGGGGTCTACGCCGAGGCTGTCGAGCATTTTGTTGACAGCGTTGCTCATCGGGCCCGGACCGCACATATAATATTCGATATCTTCGGGCGAATCGTGGTCTTTGAGGTAGTTGTTGTACATTACCTGATGAACGAATCCGGGTGTGTACTTTACCCCTGCCGCATCGGCTGCCGGGTCGGGCCGGTCGAGTGCGAGATGGAATTTGAAGTTGGGGAATTCTTTCTCAAGTTTGAGGAAGTCGTCGAGATAAAATACTTCGTTGAGTGCGCGTGCGCCGTAGAAGTAGCTCATCTTACGGTTGGTTGTCTTGAGTGTCTTTGTCATGTGCATGATTTGAGCGCGGAGGGGGGCCATGCCGGCACCACCGCCGACCCATATCATTTCGTTAGTCGAGTCAAAGATGGGATGGAAGTCCCCGTACGGGCCGCTCATGCGTACTTTGTCTCCTGGCTTAAGCGAGAATATGTAGCTCGATGCGATGCCTGGCATCACATCCTGAAATCCGACCTGAGGCTTCGGCTTGAAAGGCGGAGTGGCAATACGCACTGTAAGCATTATGCGGTCGCCTTCGGCAGGGTAGTTGGCCATGGAGTAGGCACGTACGGTGGTCTCCTTGTTGACACATTTGAGCGAGAAAAGACCGAATTTGTTCCATGCCGGCAGATATTCATCGCCGATGAGCGATTTGTCGATGTCCTTGTCATAATCCATCGAATAAGGTGGAATTTTGATTTGGGCATACGAGCCTGGGAGGAAGTCCATATGTTCGCCGGGCGGGAGAGCTACGATGAATTCCTTGATGAATGTGGCGACATTGCGGTTGGAAATTACCTCGCATTCCCATTCCTTTACATTGAGGGCCGATGCTGGCACTTTTATTTCGAGGTCGTTCTTCACTTTCACCTGACATGCGAGGCGCCAGTTGTCCTTAAGTTCCTTGCGGGTGAAGTGAACGGCTTCGGTAGGAAGAGCTTCTCCGCCGCCGACGGGAACCTGCACACGGCATTGTCCGCAGCTGCCTTTGCCGCCGCATGCCGAGGGTAGGAACACATTGTTGTCGGCCATTGTGGAGAGGAGCGATTTGCCGGCAGGCGTTGTGATTTTGCGGTCGGAGTTAACCGTAATCGTCACGTCGCCCGACTGTACGAGATATTTTTTTGCAATCAGCAGAATTATTACAAGCAGCACGGTGACTGCGAGAAAGAATCCGACCGCCGACACAATGGTGAGTTCGGCCGAAAATGAGAGCTGACAGAGTATGTTGAGAAGCATTGTCTTTAGATTTTAATGCCGAGGAAGCTCATGAAGGCAACTCCCATAAGGGCTGTGATGATGAATGTGATGCCAACACCGCGGAGAGGAGCCGGGATGTTGGAGTACTGGGCGATGCGTTCGCGGATAGCTGCCACGGCCGTAATGGCGAGAAGCCAGCCGATACCCCAGCCGAGGCCCGCGAAAACGGCTGTGCCTGTATTGGCGAATCCTCGCTGCTGCATGAAAAGCGAACCGCCGAGAATGGCGCAGTTCACGGCAATCAGCGGCAGGAAGATGCCGAGCGATGCGTAGAGGGCCGGGGCGTATTTCTCAACTACCATTTCCACGAGCTGAGTCATCGAGGCAATCACGGCGATGAATACAATCAGCGAGAGGAAGCTGAGGTCGACATCTGCATACTCCGGGCCGAGCCATGTTAGGGCTCCGGGGCTGAGCACGTAGGTGTTGAGCAGATAGTTGACGGGCAGCGTTACCGTAAGCATGAAAGTAACAGCTATGCCCAGACCGAATGCCGTCTTGACATTTTTGCTCACCGCTATGAACGAGCACATGCCAAGGAAGTAGGCGAATATCATGTTGTCGACAAAAATCGACCGTATGAATAAGTTCAGATTTTCCATAGTTGGTTCGTTTTAGCCGGTTATTTCTCCTGAAGGTCTTTGTTTATGCTGCGGTGTACCCATATGATGCAGGCTACCACAATCAGTGCCATCGGAGGAAGAATCATAAGACCGTTGTTCACATATCCGGCTTCATAGAAGCACTGCGGCACCACCTGATAGCCAAGCAGAGTGCCCGAGCCGAGAAGCTCGCGGAAGAATGCCACGATAATCAGAATTATGGCATATCCAATGCCGTTGCCCACACCGTCGAGGAACGACGGCCAGGGGCGGTTGGCCATGGCAAAGGCTTCGAGGCGTCCCATAAGGATACAGTTGGTGATAATCAGGCCGATGAATACCGAGAGCTGCTTGTTCACGTTGTAGGCATAGGCCTGCAGAAGCTGCGAAACTATCACCACAAGCCCGGCTACAATCACGAGCTGCACTATGATTCGTATATTGGTGGGAATGGTGTTGCGTATCAGCGATATGATTACGTTGCTGAATGCGAGCACGGCAATCACCGAGAGGCCCATGACAAGCGCCGGCTCGAGTTTGACCGTCACCGCCAGGGCAGAGCAGATGCCGAGAATCTGAACGATTACGGGGTTGCTCTTTGAGAATGGATTGAAGAATACTTCTTTATTTGACATAATGTGCAAAAGTTTCGCGGTTATTTGGCCTGAAGATTCTCGAGGAATGCGCTGTAAGGGGACAGACAGTTGTCAATCATCGCTCCGACACCCTTGCTGGTGATAGTACCGCCGGAAATGCCGTCGACATAATCTTCGTTGCCCTGAGGGGCGAGACCGTGCTTGACTACGGAAATCGGCATGAATGTGCCGTCTTTAATCAGATGTTTGCCGTCGAACTGGTCGCGGAAATGAGGCTTTTCGATTTCAGCGCCCAGACCGGGAGTTTCGCCCTGATGAGCGAAATATGTTCCATAGACAGTCGAGCCGTCCGAATCAACAGAGATATATCCCCAGATTGGGCCCCAGAGGCCTGCGCCGTACATCGGAAGGATGTATTTTGTGGAGCCGTCGGCGAGGGTGCAGACGTAGACTGGCAGAAGACGCTTCTCAGGAGCTTCCTTGCTCAGCTCGGCCACATTGACATCGAATGCCGGAGTGGCGCCTTCGACTTTGTTGCCCTGCATGTCTACGCAGTATGTATCGGTGATATAACGGTTATAGTCTGAAATCACATCGCCGGGTGCCGGCGTGATGCGTACGCTCGCAAGTATCTGGGTCATCTTGTCGGCCTTGACGTTTGCCTGCTGACGGTCTTTGAGAGAAATCGACGTGAAGGCGAGTGCTGCGCCGACAACCACTACAAGCACTACAATATATATTATTGTATAGAGATTGCCTTGTTTGTTCATGAGCGTGAGGTTTTAGCGGTTAGACGGCGTGTGCGGCGGCTCATGTTTGCGTGTACTACGCAGTAGTCAATCAGAGGTGCGAAGCAGTTCATCAGCAGCACGGCGAGCATTGCGCCTTCTGGATAACCGTTGTTGTATGTGCGGATGATAATGGCTATCACGCCGATAAGGAAGCCGTAGATATATTTGCCTGTATTCGTGCGGCACGAAGTAACGGGGTCGGTGGCCATGAAGACGGCTGCGAAAGCGAAACCGCCGAGCAGGAGCTGGTCAATCGGTGAGATGTACGAGGCCGGATAGGTAGGTGTGGCGAATGTGTTGACAATCCAGCCCATGAAGAGACCGCCGGCGAATACGGAGAGCATCGTGCGCCACGATGCGATGCCTGTGGCAAGAAGCAGAACGGCACCGATGAGTATGCAGAGTGTAGAGGTTTCGCCGAACGAACCGGGAATCAGACCGAGGAAAGCCTGCCATGTGTCGATTACGGAGCCGTCGAGACCTTTGAATACAATGTCGGGGCCTGTCTGGCCTACAATCTCACCAAGTGGTGTAGCACCCGAGAAAGCGTCGGGGAGGGGAGTGCCGTAGCCGAAAGGAGTGCCGGTGGCGACAAATACCTTGTCGCCCGACATCTGGGCCGGATAGGCGAAGAAAAGGAATGCTCGGGTCATGAGCGCCACATTGAGCACATTGTAACCGGTGCCTCCGAATACTTCCTTGACGAAAATCACCGAGAAAGCAACTGCTACGGCGAGCATCCACAGCGGCACTTCGGCAGGACATATCATCGGCACAATCAGGCCGGTCACAAGAAAGCCTTCCTGTATTTCTTCATGTTTCACCTGAGCGACGGCAAACTCTATGCCGAGGCCCACGATGTATGCCACGGCTACACGCGGAAGTATGGTCAGAAAACCGTACCACAACAGTTGCCAGAAGGGGAACTCAGTTGCTCCCAGTGCCAGCCAGTGCTGATAGCCGGTGTTGTACATGCCGAAAAGAAAGCAGGGAAGCAGCGCTGCTACTACAATAATCATGGTGCGCTTGCTGTCGATGCTGTCGTGTATATGGACCGCACCCTTGCGCGGCGATGTGGTCCGCGGGGTATACAGGAATGTCTCAAAGCCGTCGTACACCGATTGGAAAGCATGGAGCTTTCCGCCCGGTTCGAAATTAGGCTTCGCGCGGTCGAGAAGTTTACGTAAAGTAGCCAAAATTATGT
Source organism: uncultured Muribaculaceae bacterium (assembly GCA_910587355.1). Classification (GTDB taxonomy): domain Bacteria; phylum Bacteroidota; class Bacteroidia; order Bacteroidales; family Muribaculaceae; genus CAG-873. Next base: position 96,749 of record CAJUKF010000002.1, on the reverse strand, counting down.
GTTTATGACTGGTTAAACTATTTATTCTAATTCTTTGCGGAGGTAATCAAGGCCTTCGCGGACGATTTTCTGAAGCGGGAGTTTCGATGTGTCGACATACTCTGCTGCGGCGAAGTCTTCCGGAGCGACTTCATAGATGCCGAGCGCTTCCATATCTTCGATATTATGCGACAATATTGCCTTTATGAGATATTCGGGCATTATGTCCATCGGCATCACCTTTTCGTATTCGCCGCTCTGAATCATCGCACGGCGCCCGCCGTTGAGGCGTGCGTCGGGGCGGAACAGACGTTTGAGGAAATGTCCGGGGAAGGATGCGCTCTCACTCATTTTCGAGGGAGAAACCGAGGCCCAGCCCATGAATTCGTCCACGTCGTCGCCTTCGTCAATCACCGTGATCTGTCGGTAAGGGAAGTGCAGATATTTGTCTTCTCCGTCAACGGCGATGCCTGTGAAGACATTTCCCGAAATCACTCTCAGGTGTCTTGGAGTCTCTTTCAGATTGCCTTTTAGAATGCTTTCGACTGAAGCGCCGATTATGGTCTGCACGTAGCCGGGAGTCATCACTTCCGGGCCAGTTACGGCAACGACAGTTTCGGGAAAAAATTTGCCCGTAGAGGCTATATGTCCGATTCTTGCGAGTGTCGAGCCGTCAAGGGTCCAGACTGTCTCGCCTTTGTTCACGGGTGCGACTGCCTCAATCTGTACGCTTACATTACCTGCCGGATAGGGGCCGGCGACTGTAAGCATTTCTGCGCCTTTGATATCGCCGAATGGCCATGTTTCGTCTGTCGCAAGGTAAACTTTGCCTTTAGTCACCATTCGCAGGATGTCGACGCCGAGCTGATAATCTTCCGCGGTGAAAATTCCTGTGCCGTAAGTGGCAGCGGTTGCGGCGAGAGGTGCTGAATCAATAGCTGTGATGAAAATGTCACGTGGCGTGTCTGCCGGATTCGGCACTATGTCGTACGGACGCTGACGCATGAACGCCAGCATACCGGAGGCGGCCAGGAATGATTTTGCCGAGGCTGCATCAGCAGGACGGCTGAATGTTGGCGCGGTCACTGTCACTTCGGACTGTTCGACCTCCACGCGGAGTATCTTGCGGCGGTCGCCGCGGACGACGCCTTTGACGCGTCCGCTCATGGGTGACAATATTTTTACTTCAGGATGAGCCTTATCGAAGAGCAGGGGCTGGCCGCACGCCACTTCGTCGCCGTCTTTTACGGCAGGCTTCGGCACGAAGCCTGGAAAGTCGTCCGGCACTATGGCACACATATCCGTCTTTTTTGTAACGGTCTGTGCGTCAGCACGAACGCCTCCCTCAAGATTTAAACTCAAGCCTTTTTTGAATTTCAGTTTCATAGGCGTTAGTTGGGAATTGCTTATTTTGCGCAAAGGTATATAATTTTTGCCAAAAAATCTTAAATTTCAGCTCCGTTAAGTTCTGTTGTTAACATTTTATAACTCAGGCAGCCCTCAGTGGAGCTGCCTGAAAGAAAGCCTTTAAAGATTTCTAAAGCTGTTGTGTGTTAGTTGCTGCAGCAAACAACTGTGTTTATTTTATTATCCCGGCCACTTCGTCGGCTTTCACGGTCATCTGAGTGCCGTCGGCCATTTTTTTGAGAGTTATGGTGCCTTCGGCGAGTTCGCTTTCGCCGATAATGGCGAAGAAAGGCACGTTCATGGCGTTTGCAAAGCCTATCTGCTTTTTCATCTTGGCGTTGTCGGGATAAATTTCAGCCGATATTCCGCAGGCGCGCAATTTTTTGATAATTGCAAGAGATGCCTCTGCTTCTTTCTGACCGAAATTTGCGAAGAGTACGCGTGTGGCCTGGGCCGTCTCGTCAGGGAAGAGATTGAGGGCAAGAATGACATCATAGATGCGGTCTGCACCGAACGATATGCCCACGCCCGATATGCCGTCGAGACCGAATACGCCCGTAAGGTTGTCATAGCGTCCGCCCCCTGATATACTGCCGATTTCGGCATCAAGTGCCTTTACCTCGATAATCGTGCCGGTATAATAGTTGAGGCCGCGTGCGAGCGACACGTCGATGTCAAGTTCCGCGTTGAGGCCAAGTGCAAGCGAACCCTCGTAAACGGTACGGAGTTCTTCAACGCCTTTGGTGCCCGTAGGACTTGAGGCGAGCAGAGCGCCGAGTTTTGCAATGCGCTCGTCACCGGTGCCGTCGATTTCGAGAATCGGACGAAGGGCGGCGATTGCCTCGGGTGTAAGACCTCGTTCAGCGAGTTCTTCATTGACTTTTTCTATGCCTATTTTGTCTATTTTGTCAATGGCTACCGTGATGTCGACAAGTTTGTCGGGAGCGCCGATGAGTTCAGCGATGCCGGCGAGAATTTTTCGGTTGTTGAGTTTGATAGCCACACGTATTCCCAGACGCGAGAATACCATATCCTCCATTTGCAGCAGCTCTATTTCGTTGATGAGCGAGTCGGAGCCTACGATGTCGGCATCGCACTGATAGAATTCACGGTAGCGTCCTTTCTGAGGGCGGTCGGCACGCCATACAGGCTGTATCTGGAAGCGCTTGAACGGCAGCTGGAGCTCGTCGCGGTGCTGTACAACGAATCGGGCGAAAGGAACGGTGAGGTCATATCGCAGGCCGCGGTCGCAGAGCTTGGCGGCGAGGCGCACTGTGTCTTTGTTGTCAATCAGGGCCTGGTCGACGCCTTTGAGATAGTCTCCCGAATTAAGTATTTTGAAAAGCAGTTTGTCGCCTTCCTCGCCGTATTTGCCCATCAGAGTGGAGAGATTTTCCATTGCCGGAGTCTCAATTTGCCGGAAACCGAAGAGACGGAACGCCTCGCGTATTGTATCGAATATATAATTGCGGCGCGACATCTCAATCGGTGAGAAATCGCGTGTGCCTTTGGGGGTGGATGGTTTCTGTGCCATGGTCTGTGTTATTTTTGTGCAAAATTAATTGTTTCCTTATTAATATGCAAGAAACCATGCCGGTGCCTTTTTTACAGATTTTACGCAAAATTTGTTGTCCGTTGCCACGGAACGCGAATTAATCGCTAAATTTGCGCACGCATATGAAAAGTTTAGAAGAAGCCATAGAATCGCGCCGCTCGGTGCGCAGTTTCATCAACGATGCCCTTACGTCAGATGTGCGTGAGGCGATAGTGAACAGATGTGAGTCGCTTTCTCAGTGCCTGCCGGGACAGCATTGTCGCGTTCAGCCGGTTTTCCGCTCTTTGGGTGAGAAAATCGGCAGCTACGGAGTGATTCATAACGCCCAGTGCTGGCTTCTTCTGATTTATAAGGATGTGGATGCGTTCAGCCCTGTCAATGCCGGCATGGTTATGGAAGATATTGTATTGTGGCTTGCTCAGCGAGGCCTCGGCACATGTTGGGTCGGCGGAACTTTTTCGCGTGCCGACGTGGCGCGGCTGATTACCTTACACGCCGGCGAGAAAATCGGGGCTATGGTCGCTGTCGGTTATCCGGCTTCTCGCGATTCCATGCTGTCCCGGATAATGAAAGCCGCAGTTGGAAGCCGTAAGCGCAAGGATTTCGACATCCTTTTTAAGGTGCATGCCTCGTCATCGTTCAGGCAGGCTCTCGAAATGATGCGGCTCGCCCCATCGTCATATAATTCTCAGCCGTGGCGGGGAATTGAGAGTCCCGATGGTGTGATGAATTTTTATACTGCGGCAAATAATGCAGGCGGCTTTCTCAATCTTGGCATAGCCTTGGCTCACTTCAGACATTTTGCTCCGAAAGGCACATGGCGCGTCATTGAGGGGGCTTCGGCGTATGAAGGGGCCGTATATACTCTTTCGTGGCTGAATAATTGATGGCGTGATTTTTTATCGGTCGCGGTCGTTCCTGTGGCTGCGGTAGCGTTTTTTCTTTTTATTGCCGGTGAAATTCCTCTGCGAGTGGAATTGTCGGTAAGGCTGCTCGGCAGCGGGGTTCTCGGCTTGTTTTTCAGGCCTTTTTTCCGCTTTTGGTTTCTTTTCGCTTTCCGTCTGAATGGTGTCGGCGGCAAGACATTTCCGCACTGCCGCCCGGATGCGTTCGGCATATGGAGTGTTGTGCCGCAATACATTGATTACAGCGTCGATATACTTGTCACGGTTCTGTAAGTCGCAGAGTTGCGCCACATTGCAGCTGATAAGAATTGATTTCTGATTGAAGACGCGGAGAATCGCTTCATAATCTTCGTTTTGCTCGAAAGTATGGAACTGACGGCAGAACTCTTCGTAGACGGATGTCGGATTTATTTCTTTCAGTAGTTCCGTGAGATGTTCCTCGAGCATCTCGACATTGTCACAGCGTGCGTCTACCCGGTATTCGATGGTCCGTTTCACGCGGTGCCGTGTGTGCAGCAGAGCCTGCTGTCTGAGGTCGGCGCGGAAAAGACTGATGATTGCCCGTTTCACTTTGAAGAAGACCCGGTCGGGGTCCTTGCCGGCGACGGTAGCCATGGTACGCACTATATCCTCAATCAGAAGCATGTTCTCGATTTCAGCAACATTGGGAACCATGATTTTTTTCCGTCGCAGATAGCACACTTCAGCGTCGTCGCGACGGTCACGGTCGACAATGCCGAAAGAATCCATTTTGTGGAAAGACGAGAGGTCGTTGAACGTACGTGTCGACTCAATCACCTTGTTGCAGCTGCCGAGCGAGCGTACGGTGTAGTCAGGAAATATCAGTGGATAGAGCTTTGCATCGATTGAATGTTCGCTGTCGCCTTCGATGAACAGCACCGGTTTGCGTGCCCCTACAATGGTCATGTATAGCTCCGGTGATATTTTCGATTCCGGCTGGAGCAGTTCGTAATCCCAGGTGTCTTTCTGTGAGTCGCAGTCGCGCACCCATATTGCCGGAGCGGTATTGCGCGAAGCCGTGAATTCGGTGTCGTGGGTCGTGTAGCAGAATGTGCAGTCGCTTCTTAGTGCCTCGAGCCGGTTCCAAAGCGAGGCCGTAAGGGTAGGATGGAGGAACATCTCTGGCGAATCGACAAAGATTATCGCGCCTGCGGGTGCGTACAGCACCGCGCCGGCATAGTAAAGCACGGCCTTCTCGCCGTCGGAGAGGCGTACGGCCGAATAGGCGTTCATGTCGATGTCGCGTGTGAACAGTATCTTGCCGCTCTCGGTGAGCACGCGGTTGCCTGGAAAGACTTCCTGCCACAGCGATATTACACGGTCAAGACGCGTTGGCCTGAGCTCCGATTTCCGGCCACCGGCAACGGCGAGTTTATATCCAATCAGATTTACCAGTTCGTCGTGCATGAGTTGCAGCAGAAGCATGTCAATCAGCGTCGGTGCCGGAGAGCTCTTCTCGGCCTGGGCCAGTATCGCAGGCGACAGACGGCGCAGCAGCGACGACGGTGCATCGGCATCGGGTGTCTTGCGGTTGTAGAGCGCGTCGAGAGCCGACAGACTGAACGCCTTGTCGCCGAGACTTTGGATTATTGAGTCGGTGAACCGTGTCTTGCCGGCACCGTTGGCACCGATTATGACAAAAGACATGGCCGGTGTGATTGTGATTGTCTGGGGTGCCCGGCCGTCACTGCGGGGTGGTAATCTGAGTTCCATGTCGTGAAACTTACGTATTTTGCTGCAAGATAATCATTAATTCCCATACATGCATATTTAATTAACATTTGTTTTAATTAAAGCGCCATATTTTCCACTCGGAGGCTTTTACCCAGACCCTTTTTTATTGCGTTTAGTGCGCAGAGGCGAAAATTTTCAATGTTTCATCGCTTGCTGTTTCACCGATATTAAGTAATTTTGTACTTTGAAAATAAAGAGAAGATTAGATAACCGATATGAATACACCTACCACTCCCGGAGGCAGCCGTTCTCCGCAAAATAACAATGGTGAAACAAAGCGCAATCTGCTTATAGCATGCGCTGCAGTGATTCTCGCAATACTTGTCGGCTGGCTTGTTTTTACGGCCGTGCGTGCCAATAAACGGGCCGAGGCGGCCCAGACCCAGATGGAGCAGCTTCAGCTTGACATGGCTCAGAGCCAGCTCGAAAGTGATTACGCAATGCTCAATGAAGAGTTCGCGCAGTTTGAGAATTCACGTCGCTATATAATGGACGACTCTGTAAAGCGTGAGCTCAACGACAAATACGAAGCTGCCCGTGTGCAGGTGGAAAAACTCCAGCAGGAACTCAAGAACCAGAAGCACAAAAGCGCTGCGGAAATTGCAAAACTCAAAGACGAAATCGGCACTCTCCGTGCCTTGCTCCGCCACTATGTGGAGGAGATTGACCGTCTGAACAAAGAAAACGAGGCTCTCCGCTCCGAGAATCAGGAAATCAAGGAGCGCAATACGCGCCTGTCGTCTCAGGTGACCGAAACAACGCGCCGCAACGAAGTACTCAGCGAGCGTATGACTCTCGCCGAGAAACTCAATGTGACCGGTCTCAATCTTACGCCTCTTAACAAAAAAGGCAAGACGGAGAAGAAGGTGTCAAAGGCAACTCAGCTTAAGGCTACTTTCACTATTCCGCAGAACAACTCGACTCCCGTGGGTGAAAAGACTATTTATATGCGCATAATGTCGCCTTCCGGCCAGCTGCTCGGCAACGGTGCAACCTTCGACTTCGAGGGCGGTCAGGTTGGCTATACTGCCCGCAAAACCATAGAGTATGCCGGCGAGGAAATAGGTGGAGTGACAATCTTCTACGATGTGAATACACCCCTTATGGCCGGAGACTATCAGGTTGAACTCTTTGCCGATAATTTCCGTCTTATTTCGCGTTCGTTCACTCTTAAATAAATTCTCTTGATAGCCGATATATTCACATATATTTATCTGCAAATCACTTCGATAGAAGTCAATACAATCGGTGCCGTGTTTAAAATGGTGCTGAGTATGCTTCTCGGAGCGGTTGTGGGTTTCGAGCGCAAGCGCAAGGGGCAGACCGCGGGTGTGCGAACTTTCTCGCTCATAAGTATGGGCGCGACTCTGGCGATGCTCCTCTCAATCTATGTGCCTCAGGAATATATGGGCCTGAAGAACGGCGACCCTGGCCGAATAGCAGCCCAGGTAATCACCGGTATCGGTTTTCTCGGTGCCGGCGCTATCATTCAGATGAAGGGTTCGGTCCGCGGACTAACCACGGCGGCAGGCATCTGGATGGTGGCAATCATCGGCATGGCTGTAGGTGTGGGTATGTATGTGCTTTCGATTGTGGCGTGCGCGCTGATACTGCTGGTTCTTGTGCGCCTGGAGAAGGTGGAGCAACGGGTGAGCCGCGGTTCCACTTCGCGTATCATACGCATCCGCACTGCCGACATAATCCGCGATATCGCCGATTACCGCAAGGTGCTTGCGGAGAATAATGTGTCGCTTGTCAACTTTTATGTCGAGTATGATTTCGTCGACACCGAGACACGCCTCAATCTTGTGGTTCTCGTGCTCGAGAGCACCAACTACATAAAGCTCTTCTCCGCTTTCGAGAGACTGCATCCCACAAAGGCTATCACACTTGCTAATCAGCTAAGTATTTGATTGAAATATGGATATTGAAAGACTTATTACCGACCTCGCATTCATTCTTCTTTTGGGTGCTGTCGTCACAGTGGTCTTCAAGGCCATACGACAGCCGGTGGTGCTCGGCTATATTGTGGCCGGATTTCTGGCGAGCCCTCATTTTCAATATCTGCCTTCAATTACAAACGAGGCCAACATAGACTTCTGGGCTCAGATAGGCATTGTTGTGCTTCTTTTCTCGCTTGGTCTTGAGTTCAGTTTTAAGAAGCTTGTCAATTCCGGCGGCTCTGCGGTCGTTACGGCTCTTGTGATTATCACTGGCATGATGTGTGTCGGTTTCGGCATGGGCCGTCTCATGGGTTTCAATTCCATCAACAGTCTGTTCCTTGGCGGCATGCTCTCCATGTCGTCGACAACTATCATAATCAAGGCTTTCAACGACATGGGGCTCAGGCAGAAGAAATTTGCTTCGCTGGTGCTCGCGGTGCTTATTGTCGAAGACCTTTTCGCCGTGTTGATGATGGTACTTCTTTCCTCGATTGCCATAAACAAAAGCGTCGAGGGTTCCGAACTTCTTTATTCGGTAGGCAAACTTGTTTTCTTCCTCGTAAGCTGGTTTTTGGTCGGCGTATACGTATTGCCTTCGGTGCTCAACAGCATCAGGCGTTATCTCAACAGTGAGACACTGCTGGTCGTTTCAATGGGTCTATGCCTCGGCATGGCCGTCTTTTCAGTCGCTTGCGGATTCTCGCTTGCTCTCGGAGCCTTCGTCATGGGCTCGATTCTTGCCGGCACATCATATGCCGAGCGTATAGAGCATGTAGTCACTCCCGTGAAAGACCTTTTCGGTTCAGTATTCTTTATTTCGGTAGGCATGATGGTACAGCCGGCGATTCTTGCCCATTACTGGGGCCCAATACTCATATTGTCGCTGACAGTTATAATAGGCATGATTGTATTCGGTACTTTCGGTATGCTTCTTACGGGCCAGACGCTCAAGGTGGCTATCGAATCGGGATTCTCTCTGACGCAGATAGGTGAATTCGCATTTATCATAGCCACTCTCGGTATGTCGCTCGGAGTGCTTGACAAAACCATATACCCTATTGTTGTGGCGGTCTCTGTAATAACCACCTTCACCACTCCTTATTTTATAAAGATGGCCGCCCCTGTGTATGCGATGATAGAGCGGCATCTTCCGGCAAGACTCAATTTTCTCATTGACCGTTATCAGCGTCAGGCCGACCGCAGCAGTGACGGAGGGCGGCCATGGGGGCGCGTTATCCGGCGTCATTTGGGCAGCACATTGCTTTACTGCATCATTCTCACCGGTATTCTCGTCATTTCCGACAAGCTGCTCGTGCATCACGTGGAGGGAATATTCGGTGAGTGGAGCCGTGTGGTATGCGTGGTGATTACTCTGGGTATCATGTCGCCGTTCCTGGTGGCGCTCATGCTGCCTATCAATGCACCTAAAGCCGACACGTACGAAGTCCGTGAGGGTCGTGTGCCTCGTCTTGTTGTGACGCTTGTGCGTATACTCATATCCGTGGCATTTGTAGTGAGGGCCATGACACTGTATTATTCTGCCAAGGCCGGTGTGCTCGTAGCCGTGGCGGTCATACTTCTTGTAGTGCTTGTTTTCTCAAGAAAAGTACGCGAGAGCATGGCAAAAATAGAGAGCAAATTTCTTGACAATCTCAATGAGCGCGAACTCCGCCGCAGCGGCAAGAAAAATGCCGTGGTCCACGACCTCCATAAAGCATATATTACTGTGGGCTCAGGCTGTTCGTTTGTCGGCCAGCGTCTTATGGACAGTGATGTGCGCCGCAGTTTCGGCGTGAATATCGTGGGCATACAGCGTGGTACGCAGTACATACCAATTCCCGACGGACGCACGCGCATATACCCCGGCGATGTAATAAGTGTAATCGGCACCGACGAGGAAATCGAGCGGATGTTGCCCGATGTGGAGAAAAATCTCCCGGAGCCCGACATTGTTGTCGACCCGTCCGAAATAAAGCTTAATCGCATACTTCTCTCCGATACATCTCCTCTGATATCGAAAACTCCTCGCTCTGCATCGCTCCGCGACACTTTCGACGCGCTTGTCGTGGCTGTTGACCGCGGAAACACGCATATCGACTCTCAGCCCGACCTTGTATTCCAGCCCGGCGATATTCTATGGGTTGTAGGCGAGCCTTATAAAGTAAACCGTATGAAATAAATCAATCATCATATTATAGAGATATGGCAAACGAACGTTATGACCTCCGCGGTGTATCGGCTACAAAAACCGACGTACATGCGGCTATCAAGAACATTGACAAAGGCATCTATCCCGGCGCTTTCTGCAAGATTATTCCCGATTATCTTGGCGGAGACGCCGAATACTGCAATATAATGCATGCCGACGGCGCCGGTACGAAGTCGTCGCTTGCCTATGCTTACTGGCGCGAGACCGGCGACCTATCCGTCTGGAAAGGTATCGCACAGGACGCCCTTATAATGAATATCGATGATTTGCTCTGCGTCGGCGCCACCGACAATATTTTGCTTTCATCGACAATCGGACGAAACAAACGGCTTGTTCCCGGAGAGGTAATCTCCGCCATTATAAACGGTACGGAAGAACTGGTTGCCGACCTGCGCAAATACGGTGTCAATATCTATACAACAGGTGGCGAGACAGCTGATGTCGGCGATTTGGTCCGCACTATCATTGTTGACAGCACTGTCACCTGCCGCATGAAGCGCGCCGATGTCATTGACAATGCAAATATAAAGGCGGGCGATGTAATCATTGGTCTTGCTTCCTATGGTCAGGCTAAATATGAGACCGAGTATAACGGCGGTATGGGCAGTAACGGTCTCACCTCGGCTCGCCACGATGTATTCGGTCCGCAGGTGCGCGATAAATATCCTGAAACCTACGACAACGGCCTCCCTGTAGAACTCGTTTACTGCGGCAAGCTCGGTCTTACCGACTCAGTCGAAGGCGCTCCTGTCAATGCCGGCAAACTTGTGCTTTCACCCACCCGTACATATGCTCCCGTAATCAAGGCTGTCCTCGAACATTGCCGTCCGCAGATTCACGGCATGATTCACTGCTCGGGCGGTGCTCAGACAAAGATTATGAACTTTGTGGAAAACAAACACGTTATTAAAGACAAGTTCTTTGACGTTCCACCGCTTTTTGACCTCATTCGCCGCCAGTCGGGGACTGCGCCTTCGGAAATGTACCGTGTGTTCAACATGGGTCACCGAATGGAAATCTATTGCCCTGCTGAAGCTGCTGATGAAATAATCGCTGTTTCAGAAAGCTTCGGTGTGCCTGCAATGGTTGTCGGCCGTGTAGAGGAAGCTCCTTCAAAACGCCTTACGCTAGTCACGCCTTTCGGCACTTTCGAGTACTGATAAGCCCGGAGCATTCTGTCGGCTTCTGAGGTCGGGGCGAGATAAACAGCATTATGCGACACATGCACACTGTATTGAAATCCACTCTCTGCTGCGCCCTTGTGTGCGCAGCCCTCTCATGCAGCAGAAATTCATCGCTGAGTGAGGCAGAAGCCGACGGACCAGCACCCGATACGCTGAAGGTGGTGACCCTCTACGGCCCTACATCGTACTTCATCTACAGAGGCGAGCCAATGGGCTACGACTATACACTGGTCGACAGTCTCGCACACGACAAGCATATGGTGCTCGACCTGAAGGTGGCGCGCAGCCTGTCTGCGGCTGTCGATATGCTCGACTCCGGTAAAGTGGACTTGATTGCATACGACGTACCGATAACAGAGCATTACAAAAAGTATGTCATACCTTGCGGTCCGGAGAACTATACCACACAGGTACTCGTACAGCCCAAAGTACACGGGCAGCCGGTGCTCACCGATGTCACGCAACTTGTGGGCAAAGAGGTGTATGTGGAGAAAGACAGCCGCTATCTGAGACGTCTTGAGAATCTTAACGATGAGATTGGTGGCGGTATCATTATCAAGGAAGTCGATGCTGACAGCCTGATAACCGAAGACCTCATTCAGCTTGTCAGTGATGGCAAGATTCCCCTTACTGTTGTCGACAGTGATATTGCAAGTCTTAACAGCACATATTATCCCGACCTTGATGTCGACCTTGCCGTAAGTTTCCCGCAGCGTGCCTCATGGGCTGTTGCGCCAGAAAAAGAGGAACTCGCAAAGGAGATTGACGACTGGTTCGCCGGAGCAGTTCCGCAACGCACGAATGCTGAGCTACTAAAACGTTTCTTCGAGCAGACAAAATACGAGCCGACTGTGAAATTCGACTTTTCGAAGGGTTATATTTCAAAATATGATAATCTCTTCAAAAAATACGCTCCTTCTATCGGCTGGGACTGGCGTCTCATGGCTGCCCAGGCTTATCAGGAAAGTAAATTCCGGCCCAATGCTAAATCATGGGTCGGCGCACGCGGCCTGATGCAGATTATGCCGAGTACGGCTCGCGGATACCGTACGAAAGTGAGTCAGCTCAACAATCCCGAAGTAAGTGTGAAAGTCGCATCCATGCTTCTTGAAGACCTCGACGGATATCTCCGCAAGTATGTGCCAAGCGACAAAGAACGCATAAAATTCGTTATCGCGGCTTATAATGTGGGCATAGCCCATGTATACGATGCAATAGCTCTTGCAAAAAAATATGGACTTAATCCTACAGTATGGGACGATAACGTAGCCAAGGCGCTCCTTATGAAAATGAATCCTAAATACTACAACGACCCAGTGGTGAAATACGGCTACTGCCGTGCGACAGAAACTGTTGACTATGTCGATAAAATCACCTCGTTCTATGAGCAGGCGCGTCGTGAAATCAATGCATAACTGATATCCAACCAATAATAACAATTCTATGAAAAGAAAAGTGATTAACACTGCCGTGGCAGCTCTTCTCGCTGTTTCGGCCCTCACAACTCCTTCGTGTATCGGCAACTTCGCCCTTTTCAACCGTGTTCTCGGCTGGAATAATAACGTAGGCAACAAATTCGTCAACGAGCTTGTTTTCCTCGGCTTCTGGATTCTCCCCGTTTACGAGGTTTCGTTCCTTGCCGACTTCCTGGTGCTCAACAGCATCGAGTTCTGGAGCGGTACCAATCCTATTGCTTCCAAAGAGAAAATTATTGAAGGAAACGATGGCCGTTATCTGGTGAAATCCGACGAAAAGGGCTACGACATCATCAGCTGCAACGACGGCAGCAAAGTACGTCTTGACTTCAACAGCGACGACCGCTCATGGAGCATTACTGTCAACGGCGAAACTCACGAACTTTTCACTTTCGTAGACGACACACATATCCGTATTCCTGCAGGTACCGGCAACGATTACCGTACTGTCGAAATCTCTGCAGAGGGCGTCTACGCTTATCGTCAGATGATAGAGCAGGCCGCTTACGCTGCCCGCTAAGAATACAGTATACCTATTTACACTCCCTCCTTCCGTTGCATACGGAAGGAGGAGAGTTTTTTTGTTAAGGTGCCGTTATATGAAATTAAGTAAACAGGCTCTCATTGGTTATCCTGCCGGTGTTGTCACCGGCGTTACGTATGGCCTCAATCCTCTCTTCGCCGTACCTCTTATGGCTGCCGGCGCGGCTGTCAGTTCTATATTGTTTTTCCGCTATTTTATCGCTGTGGTGCTTCTGGGAGGTTATATACTTGTCTCCCGACAGAGCTTTGCGGTGAACGTGCGTCAGGCTGCCGTGCTGCTTATACTTGGATTGTTGTTTACTTCGAGCAGCCTCCTGCTCTTCGAGGCCTATCACTATATGGCATCGGGGGTGGCTACTACTCTTGTCTTCCTGTATCCCGTACTGACAGCCATCATAATGGTTTTCCTCGGTAAAATCCCATCCTGGCCCGTATGGCTTTCAATTGTCGCAACATTTGCGGGTGTGGCAATCATGACGGGAGGGTCGGGCGATGAAACGCTCAGCACTACCGGCATCGTCTTGTCGGTCCTTTCGGCACTGTCATATGCGCTCTTCATAGTCATAGTCAACCGCAGCCGTGCCATTGCCGATATTTCAAATACGGTCCTCACGTTTTACACACTCTTTGTCGGCTCCGTTGTTTTCTGGATTGGCACTCTTATCTCCGACGTGCCTCTTACCAACGGCATAAGCGGTGTGAATGCATGGCTGTCGCTGCTCGGACTTGCGGTTCTTCCGACAATAATATCAACTGCCACCCTTGCTGTCGCCACACGTAATATCGGTGCCACAAAGGCTTCGGTATTGGGTGTATTCGAGCCCATTACAGCGATTTTCGTAGGTACAGTTGCCTTCGGTGAACCGCTTACACCGACTATCGTGATTGGTATAGCGATAGCTGTAGCCTCAGTCACCTTTATGATTTGGGCGACACGGCGGTGATTGGAGTCGGTTGAATCTTTCAGATTCAGTGCCGCCCTTTGTTTTTGAGCACGGCTCGTATTGCCGGAGGCGCTGCAAAGAAAGCAATTATAATTCCGCCGCAGTCGGCAAGAAAATCAAGCGGGTCGCCTTCCCGGGCGGCTGTAAGCAGGCTTTGACATACTTCATCCAACGCACCGCACACTACGCATATCCCTGCGGTAATCAGAAGTGATTTAAGCGCCATGCCGCGGCCATCGCGGTAGCGGTCGAAAGTTATTGCGGCAAAAAGGCCTCCGAACATTATGGCATGTATGAGTTTGTCGGCCCCTGGAAAAATCGGCAGTTCGTCGGCTCCTATGGGGTTGTCGTTAAGAGTGGCGTAGAGTATCACGCACACCACAGTCAATGTAGGCCACCATGTAGCGAAAAAACGTCTCATTGTCATTCAAAACTGATATAATCCTGAGGGTCAAGCGCAGTTCCGTTGTGCCACAGTTCGAAAGTGAATGAATCTCCGGCCCCGGTGCCGAGCCCCTGGGCTGCGGATACTTTTCGCCCTTTGGCCACGTATACATCGCTCAGTCCGGAGTATATGCTTAGAAAATCGTTGGGATGTTGTACGATTACTGTCGAAAGACCCTCTGAGCCCGTACTTACATCAACCACAGAGCCGCGGTACACGGCAAGGGCTGGTATATTTCGGGGGGTAATGATTCTCATACCCTGTGTCGAAAAAGCCTCGGCCTTGGTTATGCTTCCTGCCGGCGAGCCGAAAATCATGCCTTCGGCAGCGATAGGCGAGAGTACCGACAGATTGAATCGCTCTTCTTCTTCGTATTCGCGTACGAACTGGCGTTCGCTCTCCGAGGCCATGAGTAAAGAATCGGAGGCAATTACCTGAGCCGCCGCAAGCTGAAGGGCGGAGTCCTCCGGCAAATCATCGCGCATGATTGCCACGATGTTGGCGATGTACGCATCGTTTATTCTGGCTGTCTGTTCAAGAGAGTCAAGTCGCAGTGCCGTCTCCATATATCGGCTTCGTAAATCGCCGCTCAGCGACTCGGGCAGGAGACGCCGCATTGGGGTGAATGCGATTATCAGCCATATCAGCGCGGCGAAGCCGGCAATTACTGCTGTCGAGACAATAATGACTTTCGCACTTGTCATACGCACGCTCCACAATATCGAGAAGGTGTTTTCCTTCACGAAATCAAGACGGTAATGCGGGCGGTTCTTAAAGTCTTCAGCCATTGCGTCGGGGTGTTTGTGCGATTATTTTTGCCGGAGTGGACGAAGAGTTGTTCTTCTCGGCGAGCCTGTTGAGTGTCTCTATGGCAAATTCGAGTATGGTGTCTATGCCTTCGGCCTCTTTTTCCGGGTCCATGTCGATTGCACCTCCTTCCGTAGGCTCTACGCCATTTTCCGTGAGTTTCATTTCGGCATCGTAGACAGGCGACGCCGAGAAACGCACGCTCCATCCGCACGGAATTTCCGATGAGAATGGCATTCCGCTTCCGCCGCCGGTGCATGCGCCAACTACGGCCACCTGCTTGAGGCCTTTCATGGCGCTTACAAAATTATTTGCCGCGCTGAAAGTGCTGCGGTTGGCAAGGACAATCACGGGCTTCAGCCATCGTACGTGCTCCGTGGCCGACTCGTAATAAAACGGATAAGGCTCTGAGAAATCATTGTGTCCCGGCCCGGTCTTATGCTGAATGTATCCGCCGAGGGTCTTCTCTGTAATGAAGTGCGACACTATTTTCTCCACATTGTCGATTTCACCGCCACCGTTGTCCCGTACATCGATTATGATGCCGTCGGCATCTTTCATCGAGTAGAGCATCTCGTCGATGAAGCTGTGGCTGGCACATATGGAAAAAGTGCTGTATCGTATATAACCCACATTGCGGTCAGTAAGGTATTTATAGCGGAAGCCGCCGCCCGAGCGCCATTCGAAGTTGAGATAATATTGTTCTATCAGGCGTTCGTTGAAATTCTGAGGATAATCGCTCCACCACTTGCGGTAGTATGATATGTCGAACCACGACGAGAGATTGGTGTGCCCGTCGCGCAATTCCGCCAGCATCTTGGCGCAGTGGTCAAAGAGCTGTATCTGGTCCCAGTCGGGGTCGATTTCCGCACGGTACTGCCGGTGTATTTCGTTCCAGTCCACGTCCTTGTCTGCGAAGAAGCAATAATGCTCGTCAAGCACCGTCCACAAGGCGTCGAAATTACCATATAAATCGTTGTCCCACGTCTCTATGTGGTGGCACGAGGTGGTGGCCGTGAGCAGGGGCAGTGTCAGCGCGAGGCCCGCAAGTATTCTGGCTATATATTTTTTCATTATGAGAAAGCGTGATTAGATGAGGTCAATAAAGTGCGCTGATAATCCGTGCGTTTTCAATTCCTCGGTTCTTGCGGGCGCTAAGTGTCAGCCACTCGGAAGCAAGACCAATCACAAGCGTGTGCGTTACGCGTCGTGTGACAAGGCCGCAGGCTTTAGTCGAGAGTACATTGCCGCGGTAGCCGAGGCGCACGATTGTGCCCCCGAAACGCATGTCGACAGTAGCGAGATTCTCGAGACGGAAGAAGTTTCCGGGCCACGCTCCGTGTACCAGCCCGCTATGGTTACCCAGATAAATCTCATAGTACAGCTCCCCGTACTCCGGAGAAAAGAATATGCCTGTGAGAGGCATCTCCACCAGGTAGCGTGCACAGAGAGGTATGCCGTGAAAACTGCCGTTCCATACAGCGCTCCCCGAGGCATTGACAGTCCATGATGCTTTTGCCGATGCCGGATTGTTGCTGTTGCGCGCATTGTAGAACGTACCTCCGGCCACACCGGTCGAGGCGCCTGCCATAAGAATGAATCCCTGTGGCATACGCCAGCGGTGCATCATTCCCCAGCGTATATCAATATCAAGGTCGAGCATCGATGCGTTGCGCACTGTGTTTTTTGCCCAGTTGAATGCGGCGCGTGCATTGAGGCGCATCACCCATTTTTCGGGCGAAAACTCCATGGCCTGCATACGCTCATAATTCAGAGCCGTTGCACCTCCCGAATATTTAAGGGGCGAGAGATACGTGTCGGCTATATGCGACGAGCCTATCTCGACAGTGTAGGCAGACAGTACGGGCCGTATGGGTTCCTGAGCCTGTGTCCCTACTCCTGTGAGCGCGAGTAGGCTCCCAAACACGAGCCTCTTTAAGAATTTATTCGTTTTCTTCATTGTCTTCGTCAAAGAGCGATGGCGTTTCTTCAGAAGATGGTTCATTCTCTGCTTCCTCGTCTGTCTCGGTATCTTCGAAGTCCGGAGCCGGAACTTCTGAGTTTTCCTCGTCCTCTTCGTTGTCGGGCTCGGGCACGCGTTTGGGCTCGAGTTCCATCACTTGTTCGAGAGCGAAAGTCGTGAGGCGTTTGCCTCGCGCCTTGAATGATTTGAGGCCGATGAATTCCTCAGCGTCAATCACCATAGGTACACGTGCCGGGTCGGCGAACCGGAGCTCGAACATTGCGCCGTCGGCATCTGTGAGCGCTATCAGGGTCGACCGTGCGTCATCTCCCACAAAACGTTGTTTACGTGGCGAATCCTCGAACGTAAAGCGCTTGATATACGGATAGCCTTGTTCTGCGTCGTTAAGCACGGCGGTCCACTCCTGTTTCGGACGGAATTTCTCAAGCCGCACTATCTTTTCATCATAGTGGTTGGTGACTTCAAAACCGGTGGTGTAGAATTCGCCCGACTCGGTGACTACAAGTATGCGGTCTTCGCCGAGGAATTCGCCGAGGAATTCGCCGCGTCCGTCATAGTTCAGACGCATCACGTCAAAGTCGAACCACACTTTACGGCCTCCGAGCGTTGAGTGACCGCGTTCTTTGAGCGAGAAGCGCGCCACGTCGTTTTTCGTCACAAGATTGCCCTGTGCCGCGCGTCCCTTGATTGCCAGCTTCGAGAAGTCCACATCGAAACTGAGATTCTTAAGTCTCAGCTTCGGTTTGAGTGTCACTTTCACAATCTCTGCCTCGCCGTTGGGATTGGCCGAGAACCATACAATCCGGCTGTTGGGCTGCAGGCTGGAGGTGAGTGTGTACTCTTTGTCGCGTGTCATGCCCGTGGCCGCGAAGCGTTTCATATAATATATGCCGCCTCGGCCGTTCTGATAAATCACGTTGTAAATCGTGCGTGTGTCGTTGCGTTTGTACACATTGAGATACAGCACATTCTTACCGACGAAGAGCTTGTCCTGCACGCGTACTATCTTGTATCGGCCATCGCGGTAGAATATTATGATGTCGTCAAGCGACGAACATGTGCACACCGGCTCGTCCTTGCGCAGGGCTGTGCCGATGAAGCCTTCCTCGCGGTTGATGTACAGTTTTTCGTTGGCTTCCGCAACTGTGGCGGCCTGTATGCTGTCGAAGCTGCGTATTGCGGTCTTACGCGGATACGAGGCTCCGTATTTTTTCTTGAGGTATTCGAACCATTCTATAGTTACGCGGTCGAGATGTTCGAGGCGGTCGAGATTGTCGGCTATGCGTTGCTGAAGGGCGGCGATTGCTGCGTTCGCCTCGTCGGAATTGAAGCGGAGTATGCGCTTCATTTTTATTTCGAGAAGCCGCAGTATGTCGTCGCGTGTAATGACGCGTATGAACGAAGGTTTGAAAGGCTCCAGACGGCTGTCGATATGCGCCACAGCTTCGTCGAGGTTTCGGGCCTCCTCATATTCCTTGTCTTTATAGATGCGGTTTTCGATAAATATCTTTTCAAGGGTGGCGTAGAGCAGTTTTTCGCGGTCTTCGCCGAGAATCACGCGTATGTCTGCGTCGATTATCCGTTTTGTGGTGTCCACGCTGTGGCGAAGTACGTCGCTCACGCCGAGGAAGCACGGTTTCTTGTCCTTGATTACGCAGCAGTTGGGCGATATGCTCACTTCGCAGTCGGTGAAGGCATAGAGCGCGTCTATTGTCTTGTCGCTTGATGTGCCCGGCAGGAGATGAATCAGTATCGAGGCTTCGGCGGCCGTGTTGTTCTCCACCTTGCGTATTTTAATCTGACCGCGTTCGAAGGCTTTCAGTATCGACTCGATAAGGGCTTCTGATGTCTTGCCGAACGGCAGTTCGGTGATGTTGAGCGTCTTCTGGTCGATTTTCTCGATTTTTGCGCGTACTTTCACCACGCCGCCGCGGCGCCCGTCGTTATAGCGGCTTACGTCAATCAGACCGCCGGTGATGAAGTCGGGATACAATTCGAAATCCTCTCCGCGCACACAGGCGATTGACGCGTCAAGAAGCTCGTTGAAGTTGTGCGGAAGTATTTTCGACGAAAGACCTACTGCAATGCCCTCGGCGCCCTGTGCGAGCAGCAGCGGGAATTTGGCGGGAAGCGTCACAGGCTCGCGTTTGCGGCCGTCGTAGCTCATGGTCCACTCGGTCACCTTGGGGTTGAAGAGCACTTCCGATGCGAAAGGTGACAGTCGCGCCTCGATGTAACGTGCGGCAGCTGCAGCAGTGCCTGTGAGTATGTTGCCCCAGTTACCCTGTGTCTCGATGAGCAGTTCTTTCTGGCCCAGCTGCACGAGCGCGTCTTTGATAGATGCGTCGCCGTGCGGATGATACTGCATGGTTGTGCCGACGATATTCGCCACTTTGTTGAAGCGCTCGTCGTCGATGGTCTTCATCGCATGGAGTATTCGGCGTTGCACGGGCTTGAGACCGTCGTCGATATGCGGAACGGCACGCTCGAGAATTACATAGGATGCATATTCGAGAAACCATGTCTGGTACATGCCGCGCAGATGATGACGCACTATTTGGTCGGCCGGAGTATAAGGTCTCCGCCGGTCGGCCAGTGCAGCGGCTTCGGCCGCCTCGGCGTCTTCATCGGTCTCAGAGTCGTTTATATCTTCGTGCTCTTCGGTATCAGACAGTTCGCCGGCATCCGGAGTGTTGTCGGAAGTCGGTTCGGTATATTCCTCGTTCTCCGAGGACTCTTCAGGTATTTCAGGAATCGGTTCTTGGTAGTCGTCGCTCATTGCAAGTGTTTCTTTGGCAATCTTGCTACAAATTTAGCGATTATTTGCCAAATATGCGAAATTCTGTTTTGAAAACTGTAAAAAACGGCGTTTCCCGAAACGTAAACAAAACTAAAAATTTTGTCCGTGACGCCGTTTTTTCATAATTTTGTTGCTTGAAAAATAAACCGGTCTTTTTTACTCTAAATGAAATCACATTCACTGAAATTTCTGCGTATTGTCGTGGCCGTTGTGGCATTGCTTGCGCTCACATGGCTTTTCGTAGACTTTACGGGAGCCGCCGCTGTCCGTCTGGCATGGCTGGCCAAAATTCAACTCGTACCGGTGCTGCTTGCGGTAAATGTTGTGGCGATTCTTATTCTTGCTCTTCTGACGCTTGTTTTCGGCCGTCTTTATTGCTCTGTTATCTGCCCCTTAGGCATCACACAGGACATTGTAATCTGGCTGCGCCGGGTGTTCTCCTCTAAGAAAAACCGCCGGCTGGGCCTTTATCGCTTTACTCCGGAGCATAAAGCATGGCGCTATGGTTTTCTGGGCCTCTTCATCGTTGTGGCTGTTTTGGGTCTCATAAGCCTTGTGCCGATGTCGTTTGCCGGAATCCTCGACCCTTATAGTATTTACGGACGCATTGCAGGACAGGGTATTGTGCCCCTCTGGCGTGCCGGTGCGTCGGCTGTTGCCGAAGCTCAGGCTGCCAATGGCAATTATCTCTTCGCAGGCGAAGTGCCCGCAGCCCTTGCCAATTTCAATATCGCCGTTTCGGTAGTCGCTGCCGTCACTTTTATAATTGTGGCAGTTTTCGCTATCCGCACAGGCCGTGGCTACTGCAACACGGTTTGCCCCGTCGGAACTATCCTCGGCTTCCTCTCGCGCTTCTCGCTCCTACGTCCGCTGATTGACGAATCAAAGTGTAACCGCTGCGGTTCATGTGGCCGTAAATGCAAGGCTAAATGTATCGACACAAAGAATCATGTCATCGACTTGTCGCGCTGTGTGGTATGTCTCGACTGCATCAACAACTGCACACAGGGCGCTATCAGCTACGGCTTCCGTCGTAAGACTGTTAAGAAAGCCGTTGCCGCCGAAAGCACTACTTCCGCTGACAAAACTGAAAAGACCGACAGCAGCCGTCGCGCGTTCCTTGTAGGCACGGCTATCGTAGCCGGTGCGGCGGCTGCATCTGCCGCCGATAAGGTTACCGACGGCGGTCTCGCTCCTATTAAAGCTAAAAAACGTCATAAAGATGCCGCTCCGGCTGTTCCGGCCGGAGCAATCAGTCTGCGCCATTTCCGCAGCCACTGTACTGCCTGTCAGCTCTGCATAAGCGAGTGCCCCAACAATGTGCTTCGTCCCGGCACTTCGCTCGACGGCTTCATGCAGCCTGTAATGGTCTTCACTGACGGTTTCTGCCGTACTGACTGCAACCGTTGCTCGCAGGTATGTCCCACCGGAGCCTTGCGCCCCATTTCTGTCGAGGAAAAGACTGCATGGAAAATCGGCACTGCTGTTGTCGACCCCGAAATCTGCATCTCGGCCGCTTACGGTCAGGCTTGTGGAAACTGCGTCCGCCATTGTCCCGCCGAGGCTATATCCATGGTTAAGGGAGAGAACGGTCACATGCGTCCCGTCGTTAACGAAAGCATATGCATCGGATGCGGCAACTGCGAATATCATTGCCCGGCAGGCCGTGCCGGACAGCTGTCGTCGAATAAGGCTGCAATCTATGTAAACGGCATTGAAGTACATCAAAAAATCTGAAATCATGGCTGACAACAATAACAATACCAATCAGTCCCGTCGCCGTTTCCTGCGGAATCTCGGCATTTTCTCGGCAGCGGGTGCGCTTGCTTCATGCGGTGCGTCGACAGGTGAGAAGAAAGCTCCCGCTAAGCATACCGACGGTCCGATGACAATGCGGACTAATCATAATACCGGCGATACGGTTTCGCTGCTCGGTTATGGCTGTATGCGCTTCCCTACAATTGGTATGCGCGACGGCACCGACGATGATAAGCTCGACCAGGAGGCTATCAACAAATCGGTCGACTACGCTCTTGAGCATGGCGTGAACTATTTCGACACGTCGCCCGCTTATTGCAAAGGTCAGTCCGAGGCAGCTATCGGCGAGGCTCTTTCGCGTCATCCGCGCGACAAGTATTTTATCGCCACTAAGCTGTCGAATTTCTCTCCTTCGACATGGCCCTACGAGGAATCAGTGAAGATGTTCGAGAATTCTCTCAAATATCTCCGCACCGACTATGTCGACTATCTGCTTCTTCATGCTGTCGGTGGCGGCGGTCTTGACAATCTCCATGCCCGCTACCTCGACAACGGTGTGCTCAAATATCTTCAGGACCAGAAAGAGAAAGGCGTGATTCGCAATCTCGGCTTCTCTTATCACGGCGATATCGAGGTATTCGACTATCTTCTCAAGCAGATGGACGAAGGCAACATGCACTGGGATTTCGTGCAGATTCAGCTGAACTACGTCGACTGGAAGGCAACTCCCGACGAGGAGCCCCACAGTACCAATGCCAATTATCTCTATCACGAGCTTGAGAAACGCAACATCCCGGTTGTCATCATGGAGCCTTTGCTCGGCGGCCGTCTGGCTTCTTTGCCCGACCCCATTACCCGTCAGCTTAAAGAGCGCCGCCCCGACGATTCTGTCGCTTCGTGGGCTTTCCGCTTCGCCGGCTCGGAGCCCGGTATTCTCACGGTGCTCAGCGGCATGACGTACATGGACCACTTAATCGACAACCTCGGCACCTATTCATCGCTCGAACCGCTCACCGACGAGGAAAAGACTTTCCTGCACCGCATAGCTGTCGAGTATCAGGAGAATAAGGTTGTTCCGTGTACGGCCTGCAACTACTGTATGCCGTGTCCTTACGGCGTGGATATTCCCGGCACATTCACTCACTACAACAAGTGCATCAATGAGAATAATCTGCCGCGCGATTACTCCGACCCTCGTTATGCCGAAGCCCGTAAGGCCTACCTTTATGGCTACGACCGTTCGGTGCCACGTCTGCGTCAGGCCGGCATGTGCGTTGCCTGCGGTTCATGCGTGTCGCATTGTCCCCAGTCTATCAATATACCGGTAGAGCTGCATAAAATCGACAAGTATACCGAAGACCTTCGCGGTAAGGCTTAATCTTTAAGGAAATTCGATGGGCAGGATTGACCAGGAGACGGTAAACAGGATTCTGGATGCGGCCGATATTGTCGATGTCGTCAGCGACTTCGTCAAGCTTCGCCGCTCCGGAGCCAACTACAAGGGTTTGTGCCCGTTTCACAACGAGCGCACACCCTCGTTTTCGGTCAACCGTGCCCGCAATATATGCAAGTGCTTCAGTTGCGGCAAGGGCGGTTCGCCTGTCAACTTCATCATGGAGCATGAGCAGCTGTCCTATCAGGAAGCCCTCCGCTATCTCGCGCGTAAGTACAATATCGAGATAGTCGAGAAAGAGCAGAGCCCCGAGGAACAGCAGGCGCAGAACGACCGCGAGTCTATGCTGGCGGTAAACGAATTCGCGCTAAATGAGTTCCGTCGAAATCTGCTCGAAACGGATGCCGGACGCGATTTGGCTCTCGCATATTTCCGTCACCGTGGCCTCAATGATGCCATGATTGAGCGCTTCCGTCTCGGATATTCGCTCGACAAAGGTTCGGCTTTTGTCGATGCGGCCCGTCTTGCCGGATATAATGACAAGTACCTCATTGAGACAGGTCTTGCAGGTGTAAGCGAGCGTGAGGGACAGAAACGGCTCTACGACCGTTTTCGCGGACGCGTGATGTTCCCGGTGCTCAGCCTGTCGGGACGTGTGATTGCTTTCGGCGGACGCACTATGCGCTCCGACAAGACTGTGGCGAAATATGTCAACTCGCCTGAGTCGGTCATTTATAAGAAGAGCAACGAGCTCTACGGTCTCTATCAGGCCAAATCAGCCATTGCTCGCCGCGACAAATGCATCATGGTCGAGGGCTATCTCGATGTGATTTCGATGCATCAGGCCGGAGTGGAGAATGTTGTGGCTTCTTCGGGTACTTCGCTTACCGAGGGACAGATTCGCCTGCTGCGCCGTTTTACCAACAACGTCACTCTTATATACGATGCCGACCCTGCCGGTATCAAGGCTTCGCTCCGTGGCATAAATATGCTTCTCGACGAAAAGCTTGACGTCAAAGTGCTTCTTCTGCCGCCGGGCGACGACCCCGACAGCTTCGCGCAGAATCATTCGTCAAGCGAGGTGGAGGAGTATCTTGCTCAGCACGAGGAGGATATAATAGCCTTTATGACTCGTGTGCTGATGCGCGATGTGCCGTCCAATGACCCTACGGCCCGTGCAAAGGTAATCAACGTTATTCTCGGTTCTGTCGCCCATATCGACGACCCTGTGAAGCGGCAGGAGTATCTGCAGCAGTGCTCGCGAATGCTCGGTCTTTCAGAAGAAGTGCTTGTCCGGCAGCTGAATATTCTCATTGCCAAGCGTTACGAGGAAGCCGAGACAAACGAGGCGCGCCGCGCTGCCCGTGAGTCGCTCGGTGAACTTGACAATGAAAACGCCGCAGGCCAGGACAAACATGAAGCAGAGCAAGAAGAGGCTCCTTTGCTTAATCTTAATGTAAACCGTCTTAAGCCGTTTGAAGAAATCCTTGCCCGTTATCTCGTGCGCTTCGGTCTGCTATATATTGTGAATATGACCGATGAGAATGGAAATGACATGCCGGCCACGGTCTATGATGTAATAAGCAGTGAGCTCGCCGCCGACGGCATCACTTTCACGCATAAGCCATATCAGGCTGTATTCGAGGCTATTGGCGCTATACGTAACGACGGCGCATGGCTCGCCGACCGCATTGTCCGGCAGGGCGAGATTGAAGATGAAGTCCGTATGAAACTTGAAGAAGCCCGCGAGAAATTGAGAATGGAGGGCGGCTCTATGGCTAAAATCGAGAAAGTCGAGGCTGAGACACGTATGGAACTCGCAGTTTTCCGTGAGGAGCGAATCAATGAGTTTGATATGCAGTATGGTCAGAATCTGCTTGTGAATTCGCCCGACGACATGGTCCGCAACACCGCCCTTGAGCTTTTGGTCGACCGCTATACGATTTCACGTTTCTATACGCGTCAGGGCGATAATCTTTCGGAGCAGGCACAGCTCCCTTCGCTCGTGCCCACTGCAATCTATGAGCTCCGCAACGCCATAGTTTCCGATATTATAAAAGACCTCACCATGCAGCTCTCCGGCCTCCCGGCCGACCGTGCGGAGGAGGCTTTTGCCATAATGAAGGAAATTCAGGAGCGGAAGGAGCTTCAGCGGCGTCTGACAAAAGCCCTCGGCGACAGAATCATTCTGCCGGGTGCGATTTCGCAGCGTTGACTGTTCACCCGAAAAGGGCGCGGAAAGCGTCGGCCACTTTCGCCACTTCGTGAATACGTATTTTCAGAGTTGATTTGTCGAAGCCCTTAAGGTTGCCGGCTGGAATCAGCATGTCGGTCATGCCCAGCTTCTCCGCTTCGGCTATGCGTTGCTCTATGCGCACCACCGGACGGATTTCGCCCGAGAGGCCTACTTCTCCGGCCATGCACCAGCCGCGGGGAATCGTCATGTCCACGTTGCTCGACAGCACGGCGGCAATTACTGCCAAATCCAGAGCCGGGTCGCTCACGCGCAGACCGCCGGCTATGTTAAGGAATACGTCTTTGGCGCCGATTTTGAAGCCTACACGCTTTTCGAGCACTGCCAGCAGCATGTTCATGCGCTTGGGGTCGTAGCCGGTTACGGAGCGTTGAGGCGTGCCGTAGGCGGCCGTGCTCACAAGGGCCTGCACTTCTATCAGAAACGGACGGATGCCTTCGAGCGTAACGCCGATGGCGCAGCCCGAGAGTTCTTCATCGCCGTCGCGCTGCGACATAAGCATCTCGGAGGGATTGCTTACTTCCCGGAGACCGCGACGGCACATCTCGTATATGCCGATTTCCGAAGTGCTGCCGAAACGGTTTTTTATCGCGCGTAGCAGGCGGTAAACATACTGGCTGTCGCCTTCGAACTGAAGCACGGCATCCACTATGTGTTCGAGTACTTTCGGGCCGGCGAGGCTTCCTTCTTTTGTGATGTGCCCGATGAGAATCACGGGCACTCCGCTTTCTTTGGCAAAGCGGAGCAGGGTGGCGGCGCATTCGCGCACCTGACTCATGCTTCCGGCCGATGACTCGAGAGTGTCGGTGGCTATGGTCTGAATTGAATCTACCACCAGTATTTCAGGCTGCACTTCCTCGATATGGCTGAATATGTTTTCGAGCCATGTCTCGCTGACGATAAAGAGGTTGTCGCTGCCGCGTCCTATGCGGTCGGCTCTGAGCTTGAGCTGTGTGGCGCTTTCTTCACCCGATACATAGAGTATGCGGCGGTTGCGTATCGCAAGCAGATTCTGCAGCACAAGGGTCGATTTGCCTATGCCTGGTTCGCCGCCAATCAGCACAATCGAGCCTCTCACAAGACCTCCTCCCAGCACGCGGTTGAGCTCTTCGCTGGGCATGTGGAGTCGTGGCTCGTCCACAGCCTCAATCTGATTTACCGGCCTGGGAACGCCTTTGGAGCCGATGGCCGCAGCCGACGGTTTTGTCCCCGCGGAAGCTGTGCTTACTTTTTCCTCCACCATTGTGTTCCACGCTCCGCATCCCGGGCATTTGCCGGTCCATTTGGGGGAGTCGGCTCCGCATTCGGTGCAGAACCACATGGTCTTCTGTCGTACTTTTGCCATCAGCGCAGGCGGAAATTATAGCCGACGGTTATTTCGAGTGACATGGGACGGGATGCACTGAATACGTCGGCTTTTTTTGCGGAGAATATGTTGCCGAGCCCATAATAATAACGGGCCTCGAGTACGAGAGAATGACGTGGCTGAACATAGAATTCCATACCCAGCGAGGCACAGATGCCGTAGTCGAATTTACTCTTGATTGGCATGTCGAGCTGTTCGTAGCGCCGGTTGGCGGGATAGTTCGGCACTGTGGCGACGTTCTCGTAATCGAAATCGGCGCTGATTTTATCGCCTATCATATATGATACCTGAGGGCCGAGGTTTACAAATCCTTTGAAGCGCCGCGACCCGAAGTATATATGGGTGAGTACGGGCAGGTTTATGTAGGTGAGGGTACGGTTATAGCTGAAGGGATTCAGCTCGTAATTTTCCTTCCAGCCGCGCTGCACCCAGCCGAGTTCGGCGATGAGACCGAAGATTTTTTCTTCGGTATAACGGAAGGTAATGGCACCCGTCGAACCCATGTTCCACGATTGCTTTACTGATGGTGAAAAACTGATTTGGCTCATGGACACACCTCCGCGTGCGCCTATGGCGATATGGGGCTTATAGTGCGTCTCGGCCTGTGATATTGCCGGAAAGAGCATTACGGCGGCAATCGCCGCGAGTATGTGGCGCGGTGCTTTCATTGTACTCGTGCCGATATGCGGCCGTCGGGCTGATAGGTGATGATATATATTGCCTCGTTGGCATAGCCTTCGCCTGCGCGTACGAAGTCAAAACTCGACTGCACGCCACTGAAAGCCGTGGCATATCCGGGATTGAATGCTCCGTCGTTGGCACGGAGATTTTTGAGCAGATACGTGCCCGTGTCAAAGCCGAGAATACCGTATGCCGGTATGCTTTCTGTCATCGGCGCACCATACCAGCGTCGGAAGGCACTATTGAGATTTCGGCTGTCGAAGCTGGTGAAATCATCGAAGAATCGCGAGTACACGGTGGCATTGAGGCGGTGAAGCATATCGAGCGCATCGCCGCGGAAAGCCGTCCAGTCGGGGTATCCGAAGACTTCGGCCATGGCGCATGCGGCGGTCTCGCCATTCTCAGCAGCGGTATCAATGACCTCTGCTGCTGTGGCGCGCAGTCTGTCACGGTACGATTTCAGAACGTAGGCGAAATGATTGAATTCCTGCAGACTACCCGACGAGGGAATAAATACATATTTTTCACCGGTCGAGCAGGGGAGGGTCTCGAGGTCGGCCATAAGCAGATTTTCGTTATACTCAACTGTGAGAGGTTCGATACCCTCGGACATATAGCGTTCGGTAAGATATGTCGTGAAGTTCTCTTTGTCACTGCGCCCGGCGGTGTTGCGTAATATTACGGGGCGGTAGCCGGGATATGAAGACAAGAGGCCGTCGACGGCGCGCCCGAACATCACCGACTGAGGAGCATTTGCCTGCAGCATATAGGGATTGACTGTGTATACTGTATCGCGGATATTGAGAACGTTGAACACATACGAGCCGCCGATAGCCGCTTCTGCAGCGATAGCGTTGAGGGTGGCATCGTCATCGGGGCCGATTACCACGGCGGCGCGGGCTATGGCGGTATCGGTGTTCATCATTCTGGCTACGGATTCTGGGGCCATTCCTTCAATGTCGCGCACTACTATTTCCACATTCCCTTTGCGTTCACGCAGACTGTCGGCGGCAATCAGAAATCCTTTGTAGAAGTCGAGCATAAGACGGCAACGCTTGTCAGGCTCTGCATTGTCCGCACCGAATGGCAGCAGGATTGCAACTGCGCTGTTCTTGGCCCGCGCGGTTTCATTCTCTTCCGGCTGCACTCCGGACGGGTCATTGAGTTCGCCATTGACAATCTCTTTGTCGGCTTCTTTTGTCTTTGAAATCTCGGGTGTCTTCTCGCCGACAGGAAATAAAAGCATATCGCCTTTGCGCACGCCGTCTGACACCGAGGGATTTGCCCTTACGATTGAGTCGAGCGGAATCTCGAGTTTTTTGGATATGCCGTAAAGCGACTCGCCTTTCTTTACTTTGTAGTAATAATATTCCTTGCCCTTGACTCGCTTCACCGGCAAATCGTAGGCCGAGACGCCTAAGGCCAGAACAAGCCCGGCGGTTATGATTGTGACGATTTTGAGAATCGGTTTCATCGCAGTTTCTTTATCAATATGCAAATTTAGTGTTTTTGCATGGCTCTGCAAAATTTAAATCATTACTTGTCTTTACTGTGCTCTGTAAGCAGTGGGGCGAGATAACGGCCCGTGATGCTGGCCGGAGTGGCCGCTATCTGTTCGGGAGTTCCGGCGGCTACTATGCAACCTCCGGCATCACCGCCGTCGGGGCCGAGGTCTATGACGTGGTCGGCGCAACGGATAACGTCGAGATTGTGCTCCACTATGATGAGCGTGTGCCCCAGTGCTATCAGACCCTCGAATGCGCGCAGAAGCAGACGTATGTCGTGGAAATGAAGACCCGTGGTGGGCTCGTCGAAGATAAAGACACGGGGAGCGGTGGCTCCGAGCGAAAGATAATAGGCGAGTTTCACGCGCTGGTTCTCGCCTCCGGAGAGGGTGGATGACGACTGCCCGAGCTGTATGTAGCCCAGACCCACATCGTGCAGGGGCTGCAGACGCTGTACGATGCGGCGCTCGCAGGCCCCGTCGGTCTCGGAGAAAAATTCTATCGCATCGTCCACGGTCATGGAGAGAATATCGGATATGTCGCGCCCGCGGTACTTGACTTCGAGCACTTCGCGCTTGAAGCGCCGTCCGTGACACTCCTCGCACTCAATGGTCACATCGGCGAGAAACTGCATCTCTATGGTGATTCGTCCCTCTCCCTTGCATGCCTCGCAACGGCCACCTTCGGCGTTGAATGAGAAGTAACCCGCGGGAATATCCATCTGTCGCGCAAGCGGTTGAGACGCCATGAGGGTACGTATTTCTTCGTAGGCCTTGAGATAGGTGGCCGGGTTGCTGCGGGTGGAGCGTCCTATGGGGTTCTGGTCGACAAAAATAACGCCTTGGGCACGGTGGAGGTCGCCCGACAGACTGTCGAATCGGCCCGGAGCATCGCCTTCACCCTCATAATGGCGTACCAGGGCACGATAGAGTATATCTCGTACGAGAGTGGATTTGCCCGAACCGCTGACCCCGGTGACGCATGTCATCACGCCGAGAGGAAAATCGGCGGTGACATTTTTGAGATTGTGTTCGCAGGCTCCGGTGACGCGTATGTAGTCGCGCCACCGGCGGCGTGTGGCTGGCAGGGGAATGGACAGGGCTCCCGTGAGATAACGCATGGTATAGCTCTCGCTGCAGCCTTCAAGGTCGTGCGGTGTGCCCTGGAACACAATCTGGCCGCCATGCGTACCGGCCTCCGGCCCTACGTCGATGATACGGTCGGCTGCGCGCATTATGTCTTCGTCGTGTTCGACTACTACTACAGTGTTGCCGAGGCGTTGCAGTCTGCGGAGCACTCCTATCAGGCGTGAGGTATCGCGTGGGTGCAGCCCGATTGAGGGTTCGTCGAGTATGTAGAGCGAACCCACGAGACTGCTGCCGAGTGAGGTGGCGAGGTTGATGCGCTGGCTCTCGCCGCCGGAGAGTGAGTTGCTGAGGCGGTCGAGTGTGAGATATCCGAGACCTACCTCGACTAAAAATGATAGGCGTCTGGTGATTTCTGTGAGCAGACGCGAGGCTATTCGTGTGTCGGTCTCGTCGAGTTCGAGGGCGCGGAACCACTCCAGCAGGCGGTCGACGGGCATGCGCACGAGTTCTGTTATGGTTGCGCCGCCGACGCGGACATACGACGCCTCTGGCCGCAGTCGCGTGCCGTGGCACGTACGGCAGGTTGTCTTGCCGCGGAAACGGGCCAGAAAGGTGCGGTATTCTACGGCGGCACGTTTTGATGCTATGTGGTCGAAGAAAGCGTCAAGACCTTTCACTCTGTTTCCATCTCCTTCCCAAAGCAGCCGCCGTTGGGCTTCGCTGAGTTTTTCATAAGGCGTATGGACGGAGAAGCGTTCGCCTGCGGCATGGACAAAGGCATCCTGCCACTTGCGTGACGAAGGCCCGCGCCATGCTACCACAGCGCCTTCGAAGAGTGAGAGACGGGGATTGGGCACGACGAGTTCTTCCGATATGTCGAGCGTTTTGCCGAAACCTTCGCATACGGGGCATGCCCCGAGCGGATTGTTGAAGTTGAACATCTGCTCCGACACTTCGGGAAATGTGATGCCGTCGGCCTCGAAGCGCTTCGAGAAGTCGTGGCGCACGACATCGCCATCGGCTGTCCAGATAATCAGCGAGCATTGGTCATGGCCCTCGAAGAACGCCGTTTCCACAGATTCGGCAAGACGCGAGCGTTCGTCGCCCTCCGCATAAAGCGCGAGGCGGTCTATTAGAAGGTCGGGCAGAGTAGAGCTGTCATCGGCCTGATATTCGCCGATTTCGACGAAATCGTGTGCGGGAGTGACAACGCGTGAGTATCCTTCCTTGAGATAAATCTGAAGCTGTGTGTCGAGCGTGCGGCCTTCGGACAGTGATATCGGAGCCACAATGGCGGCACGTGTGCCATCGGGATATGAGGATGCCGTCGCGAGGACATCTTCTACGGTGTGTTTTTTCACAAGAGCGCCCGACACAGGCGAATATGTACGTCCGATACGCCCGAAGAGCATGCGCATATAGTCATAAATCTCTGTAGACGTACCTACGGTCGAACGCGGATTGCGTGTGTTGACTTTCTGCTCTATGGCTATTGCCGGCGGAAGTCCTTTTATATAGTCGCACTCAGGCTTGCGGAGTTTGCCCATGAACTGGCGTGCATATGCCGAAAGGCTCTCCACGTAGCGGCGCCGTCCTTCGGCATAAAGTGTGTCGAAGGCCAGCGACGATTTTCCGGAGCCCGAGAGTCCTGTGATGACAACTAATTTATTGCGAGGTATTTCTACGTCAACGTTTTTGAGATTGTTGACTCTCGCGCCTTTGATGCTGATATTGGAAACTGACATAACCTACAAAGATACGAATTATTCCGCTTTCATGCAAGCACTGAGTCTCCTGTGTATGCCAAAAAATGAAAAATCTACAAAAAATTCATCAAAGCATCAGCTGGTAGATGGCATCCCCGAGAAACTCACCGAATTTATAGCCGGCCTCACGGATTACGCCCACTTTGCTGAAACCCAGCGACGTGTGCAGCCGTTCGCACGCCTCGTTGCCATCTG
Organism: uncultured Muribaculaceae bacterium; assembly: GCA_910587355.1. Lineage (GTDB taxonomy): Bacteria > Bacteroidota > Bacteroidia > Bacteroidales > Muribaculaceae > CAG-873. The sequence continues at coordinate 64,808 of CAJUKF010000002.1, read as the reverse complement.
TGATGAATGATACCAGTATGTGCACCCCCTGCGTGCGGCAGTCGTCAATAACCTGCCCGAGGAGTCTGCGCCCGATGCCCTGGCCGGTGAGGCCGTGCCTCAGATAGATTGTCACTTCGAGAGTGCGGCTGTACACAGGGTCGGGCATGAAGAGATGCGCGAAACAATACCCATCTACGCGTCCTTCGTCGTTCACGGCCACATAGAAAGGAAAACGTCCTGTCACAGGACCAATCAAGGCCTCCATATCATCTGCCGTACGGATACGGTTGCTGAAAATAGCCGTGCTGTTCGCTATGTAATAATTGAAAATATCGGCCATCGAGGCTGCGTCGGCAATATTTCCGGCTCGAATAATCATATTCTGCAAAATGTGTTTTGACGATTGTAAAAAAATCATGCAAAGTTAAGCTTTTTTTGAGTGCTTTTCGTCATTTTTTTATAATTTTGTAAGATTCAAAAGTGCGCACATTGCGTACATAAGTCAATAATTAAAATTAAAGAAAATGAATTACATTGTCAATCAGATTTATCCGTTTGAAGTGTTGCCGGGCGATGCCCGTGATGATGTTTTCCGCTTAAAAGCCGAGATGCCCGACGGTGTCGCAGAAATCACTCTGCCCAAGCTGCAGTTTCAGAAAAGAGCAGGATATATAGCGCCCTCACAACTGTCTTGTCGTGTAAAGAGTTTTGATGACAACGGCTTGCCCGTGGTGACACATGTCGTACCCCCTTATGTATATGAGCTCTATAACGTAAGGTTTCGTCGAGGCGATATATTTGAGTGTGAGGTGTTTTATGTGCCGGCAAAACCAGCGGAAGAGCCTTACCGCATAATTGACCGCAACGGTATTTTCTATAATCTTCAGTACACCGACAATATTCTGTCTAAAGGTCAGATAGTAAAATGTAGGTTTGTTAAACTCACTCCGAATTATTTCCAGTTTGAACTCGTCGACGAGGTAGCGAAATTCACCTTTTTTAGTCCTGAGACCATTTTCGATGCCATCGGCACACGTTCTCTGCTACGTCGGTTCATTATGGAGCGTCTTATCGATGAATCTACCGAAGCACGCCGGGAAATCTCCAATCAGAATCCCCTCTGGCCTGTCAACACGGCCCGTACCATTCTGGCCCGTATGCCCGAGTGGTTTCTGACAGCCAAACTTCAGCAGTGCCACCGCGTGTGTGAAGAACTGCTCGACACTCTTCGCGATACTCTCCTGTTTTTGCTTGAAGGCTCTGGCTATCTCAACGCTGCTCCTGCCGAGCAACAGCGGAATTACCGCCGGCAGCTCACAACGATGGTTGAAAGCGTGGCACCCTACCGCCGTACGCTTGAAATCATAGCCGGCGGCTGCGAAGACCAGTTTGTGAACGGCCTCCTCGATAAACTCGAGAAATCCGGCTACCTATTCCACCCCGCCGACCAGTTTGCTGTGCTTATGCTCTTTTTCCGCCTGCATCCCGAAAAGGTGGGCAACTACATGAGCCGCATCTTCGAGGGTATTCTCAGCCGCGACCTCGACAACTGGAAGCGCGAGCCATTCCGCAGCGCTTTCGTCGAGCAGTTCGAAATCTACGTCCGGCAGGCACGTACCAAAATCGATGCGCTTCCAATGGCCGAGAGCCTCGGTCAGAAAGCCCGCATACAGGCCGTAGTCATGGCTCTGGCCCTGCAGATACTCCTCGGCGACGAGAACGACAATATAAACAGCAACTCCTCCCTCTACTACCGCTATATATCCCTCCTCCGGCCCAACAATACCCGTCAGCTCCTTTCTAAGTCGTTTCTTGCGCTCATGGGCGTGAAAGTACATGGCAATCTACGTTTCGAGCAGCTCAAAGAGCCCAACATGATGATGACATCGGCAATGGTGATGCCCTACACCGGCGAGTTGCAGGCCCTCACCACTAACCATCTCTACACCAACGGCATGATTGATATCTCTGTCTCCTCCGAAGGGGTGGTCGTGTCGCAGTCGCGCCGCAATGATGTCACCGAGAGTGCCATCCCCGAGAATCTGATGCCGTGGCTACGGCCTCAGGTGCATGTGGAGGGCGTACGCTCGCTTACCGCATCCAAAATCAAGAAACTCGACGAACATGAACTCTGGTGGGGCGATATAGAGCATCAGCTCTTCGACAGCAACGAGCCGGTGCCGGTCCTGACCGTCGACCGCACCATGCGCCGCGCCGAGGAGGACGACGAGGTATTCATCGTTGTCGACAGCGTCGACGACACCGGCGACGGAAATCCCGTTTTCCATTGTCATATTGATGACAGCGACTACAGCGAAGGCTTTGGCCTTCTTTATCGAAGCGAGGTGGTAGGATATTCGCTGCGTCAAATCAATGAATTCTCATTCCGCGACGAGACAGGCCGCAAACTCGTTTACCGTGCACGCGTCAAGCGTCTCAATCCCGACGGCACATATGTCTTCTCGCTCGCCAACGAAGTGAAGACCTATACCGATGCCTATTATCAGACCGGCGAGGAGTACAGCGTACTCATCGCTCATGAGGCGCACGACGCCGCACAGCGATTTGTGGGTTATACAGGCTTCACCTCCGATGGCGTCAGCATTTATGTCCCATGCCCGCAGAAGGAGCACGACTATCACGTTGGCGACATCATCACCGTACGTCTCCTTCCTCCTACCGACGGTACAAAGGCTTTTGAAATCATCGGCATCGACGATACCAAGTCTTTTACAAAAAATACCGCTTTCGACTGTCTCATGCAGGAAATCGCCCTGCCCGATGCAGAGGAAGACGCTGATGAGGCCGGAAGCGACGGACTCCTCCGAGACCCTGACGAAATTCTCAATACCGATGATGTCCGTGAACTCATAGAAATTTTTCGTTTCAATGCAATCGCCTCCACCGACCTCATGCAGGCCTACGATTATCTGCGTTTCGCGGCCCTTCTGGCAAGGATTATAGCCGATGAAAGCCTTGCTTCAACTCTGCGCACGCATGCGCGCCTTCTGGGTCTCCATAAAGATTATGCCACCAACGCCCGCCTCGACCCCGCAAAGCTCGAGCCGCTGCGTGGCCCTGCATCCGAAGACGCTCTTCTCGGCATGATTTTCTATCGTCTCGAAATGGTGTCGTGGCTCTCGAATCCTGATTACACCGAGCGGCTTTACCGCACCGTCGCCGAGCCTGCCTCGGAGCTCGAAGGCAGCATCGCCCGTCTTGTACTCAGCTACAATATGCTTATGAGCGGTCCCAATGAAGTGAATAAGACGATTGCCGACGGCATACGTCAGGAAATCATGAAAAAGCTCAACGTCAACAATGAAATCCGCACGGGCAAACACTACGGCTCTGAATCGAAATATGTCGAATTCAAGACGTCTCTTGTATTTCCTCCGGTCAAGCCCGGTGAAAAAATGGTGGAGAATCCGGCTCGTCAGCAGCATAATATTCTCACCCGAATTGCCGGCCTGCTCAACGCCGAAGGCGGTCACCTCTATCTCGGTGTGAACAACGAGGGCTACGAGGCCGGTATGCCCGATGACTTCCGATACTATGAGCGTCATACCGTTTCCGATGGCAGATACATGCACAAAATCAAAGACGTTCCCTCGCTCTGCCTCTTCATCAACCACCTTGTCACTTACAATTTCGGTGATACCATTGCCCGCAAAATCAACATCGTCCAGGACCCCGAAGCTCAGAAAGGCGTTGTCGACATTCAGATTGAGCGCTCCCTCGAACCGGTGAGAATCGACAATGAACTCTGGGTGCGCCAGACCGGTGAGGTCACCCGACTGATTTCCGACGAAAAATCAATCCGAGAGTTTGAGGAAGAACGCAAGGAGTTGCGTCTCCGGGAGCAGATTGCCCTGCATGCCAAAGCCGAGGAAGCTGAGGATGACGACGCGGTTATGGAATCCGACGGCGACGTCATGGATGATGATTCCGCGCCTGTACCCGTCACTGAAGAGTTGCCGCAGCCTGTTGCCGTCGAAGAGCCCCGTCCCGATAGCCAGGTGATTGCCACATCGCTGTGGCGCCCCAATGTCTACCGTAGTTATGAACCGGAGTTTGTCGAGCCTTACGGATTTCTCTATTTCTTTAAGGACAATAAACTGCTTTTCTCTACCTCCGACTTATATATATATCCCGGAGCAGACGATTGCGTCCAGACCCTTGTCATTCCTCATGGACTTGAAAACGGTTATCTTGTCATCGGTTATGACAACGAACGCGCCCTCCGCATTCCACTGGCAGAAATTTACCAGAAGGTAAAGACAACAAAGACAGTCAGCTTCAATGCCGACTATGAGGTGCGGTTCGTATCACTCGCCTCAAAAGACGATGCTCTCATTGTGATGGGCGCTGACAGTGCCGATACTCTCTGGCGCAGAGCCGTGAAAATATCTTCGATAGATGCAAATCATCTCATGAGCAAGCCAGTCAGGCTGCACGAATCACCTATCAACCGCACATTCGGCTTTGAAATTGCCGATGCTTCGGCTCTGTCTCATTTCAAAGACTGCATGGCCGACCGACTCCCGGCAAGACGGTTCGGCGAGACTATGCGTGTGAAAAGCACCTCCTCCGACCTCGCTTACAAGCTCCAATTGCTCGTAAAGGATTGTATTCCACAAGTAAACTGAGATTATGCCTCTCTTTTCAATCATCACTGTATGCTATAACGCCGCCGGTACAATAGAGCGTACTATCGTGAGTGTCGACGAACAGACATTCGGCGATTACGAACATTTTATTGTCGACGGAAAGTCTTCCGACAGCACTCTCTCAATCATAAAATCACATCCTGATTCTCGCCGCAACTGGGTATCGGAGCGCGATGGCGGCATATACGACGCTATGAACAAAGGCATGTCGAAGACATCCGGCGATTATCTGATATTTCTCAATGCCGGTGACAAATTCCATTCGGCCGACACTCTCGCTGTGATAGCCAAGGCAATTGAAGAGCATTCTCGCCCGGGAATAGTCTACGGACAGACCGATATTGTCGATAATGAGGGCAGATATCTGCGTCCGCGTCACCTTTCCGCGCCCGAAAAACTTACTTTGCGTAGTTTTGCCGATGGTATGCTGGTGTGTCATCAGTCGTTTGTGGCCCTGCGACGCATTGCTTCGCCTTACAACCTTAAGTACCGGTTTTCGGCCGACTACGACTGGTGCATAGGATGTCTTCAGCATTCTCGCCATAACGTCGGCCTTATAGATACGGTATTTACCGACTATCTTGACGAAGGTGCCACTACCCGCAACCGGCGTGCATCCCTCATCGAGCGCTTCCGCATCATGTGTTTTTATTATGGTACGCTCCCCACGGTGCTGCGTCATTTCGGATTCGCTTTCCGTGCGCTGGCGCGTCATTTGACAGATAGAAAGAAATGATACTCTTGAACACCACATTCAGCATCGATGCCTCGGCTGCCGGTGCTTTCACGGAATATATAATAGGTCAGTTTATTCCCCGCGCCTCTGAGGCAGGTATGTACAATATCCTCTTTACTGCCGTGCGCGACCGTGAGGCGCAGCCGCCTCTGGCGCCTTCGCGCACTTTTGCATTGCAGTTCAGGGCGCCTTCGCAGCAACTCTACGATGATTTTGCCGCACACGTCCTTCCTCTCCTCATACGTTACATGAAACGTAAATGGGCAGGAAAAATCGCAATGTTCGACACTGTGCTTGATGTTGTTCACGACTCCAGTAAAAGCGCCGATGATTGAGCAGACTGTAAAAAAAGCCGACCGCATAATTCTGGGCATCGACCCGGGCACGATTGTCATGGGCTATGGCATACTTGGCGTATACGGAAAAAAGCCTGGGATGATAGCCATGGGGCTGATTGAGCTTTCGAAAATCGAAGACCACTATATGCGTCTTGCCCGTATTTACGAGCGTGTGAAGATGCTCGTGGAGCAGTATTGTCCCGATGAGGTCGCCATTGAGGCTCCCTTTTTCGGCAAGAATGTGCAGTCAATGCTGAAGCTCGGTCGCGCCCAGGGTGTGGCCATGGCTGCCGCTCTCTCGCATCAGGTGCCAATCAGCGAATACGAGCCGCGCAAAATCAAGCAGTCAATCACCGGCAACGGCGCGGCTTCCAAAGAGCAGGTGTGCGAAATGCTTGTGCGCATTCTTTCCATTCCTCGTGAGAATATATTGCCGAAACTCGATGCTTCCGATGCTCTGGCGGCTGCGCTCTGCCACTTCTATGAGTCGGGAAAACCATCGTTGCCAAAGGCATCCTCATGGAAGGATTTCATAGCGCGAAATCCCGATAAAGTCAAAGGTCTGTAATGTATTAACTGTAATAACCGACAATGGATTCCGAAAAAGAACGTATAGAATATCTGCGCCGGGAGCTACACCGGCACAACTATAATTATTATGTAGCCAACTTGCCCGAAATCAGCGATACCGATTTCGACATGCTCATGAAAGAGCTTGAGGCGCTCGAGGCCGCCCATCCCGAGATGTACGACCCCAATTCGCCTACACAGAGGGTCGGTTCGGATTTGTCGACGGGGTTTGAGCAGGTGCGCCATATATATCCCATGCTCTCGCTTGCCAACACTTATTCAATCGACGATGTGGATGCCTGGTTTAAGCGTGTCGACGAGGCTCTTATGGGGCAGGAGGTGACTGTTGTCGGCGAAATGAAATTCGACGGCTCGGGCATCTCGCTCATTTATGAACACGGTAAGTTAATCCGTGCCGTCACCCGTGGCGACGGTGAGGTCGGCGATGTCGTCACCGACAATATACGCACTATAAAGAGCATTCCCTTGCAGCTTCAGGGCTCGGGCTGGCCCGATTTTTTTGAAATCCGAGGCGAGGTGCTGCTGCCGTGGGCGGCATTCGACCGTCTCAACGCCGAGCGTGCCGAGGCAGGCGAGTCCCTCTTCGCAAATCCGCGCAATGCCGCCGCAGGCACTATGAAACTTCTCAATCCTGCGGAGGTGGCCCGTCGCGGTCTGGATGCGTACCTCTATTATCTCCTTGGCGACAATCTGCCGTACGACAATCACTACGACAATATGATGGCTGCCCGTTCTTGGGGCTTCAAGGTGAGCGATGCCATGACGCGTCTCCATTCTATAAAGGAGGTCGACGAATATATCAGCTACTGGGACAAGGCGCGTAAGAATCTTCCCGTTGCCACCGACGGCCTTGTTTTCAAGGTCAATTCGCTTCGTCAGCAGCTCAATCTCGGTTTTACGGCCAAGTCGCCGCGCTGGGCGGTGGCATACAAGTTCGCTGCCGAGCGCGCTCTTACCCGTCTGCGATTCGTATCATTCGATGTCGGACGTATGGGCATAATCACACCCGTTGCCAATCTTGAGCCGGTCCTTCTTTCAGGAACAGTCGTGAAACGTGCTTCAATGCACAATGAGGACATAATGCGTCAGCTCGATATTCATGAGGGTGACATGCTCTATGTCGAGAAAGGCGGCGAAATCATCCCCAAAATCACCGGTGTGGAGGTCTCGGAGCGTACTCCCGGCGCGCCGGCAGTGCAGTTCGTAAGCCATTGCCCGGCCTGTGGTTCCCGTCTGGTCCGTGTCGACGGCGAGGCCGCATGGGTTTGCCCGAACAAGGAAGGCTGTATCCCTCAGATTGTCGGACGCATAGAGCATTTCGTCGGGCGCCATATGATGAATATCGACGGAATAGGGGAGGAGACTGCTGCCGCGCTCTTCGCTCACGGTTTCGTGCACAATGTGGCCGACCTCTACGACCTCACGCCTCAGCAGCTCATGACAATCGAGGGGTTCGGTGCTAAGAGCGCCGAGCGTGTCATAGCCGGTATTGACGCAAGCAAGGATGTGCCGTTCGAGCGTGTTGTTTTCGCACTTTCAATTCCTTTTGTCGGCGAGACTACGGCCCGTAAGGTAGCTCGTGCCGCTAAAAACATCGACACTCTTATGTCGATGCCCGTAGAGCAGCTTGAGGCTATCGAGGATGTCGGTGCACGCATAGCCGCTTCTATTGCCGGATTCTTCGCCGATGAGCAGAACAGACGTATGGTGGAGCGTCTCCGTGCCGCCGGCCTTAAAATGGAGGTGGAAGCTGCCACCGCCGGCGAACCTCTTTCTGATGTACTCGGAGGAAAGTCGTTTGTCATCAGCGGTGTCTTTGCAAAGCACAGCCGCGAGGAATACAAGAGCCTCATCGAGCGCCATGGCGGCAAAAACGTCGGTTCTATTTCCAAGAAGACCGATTATGTGCTCGCCGGTGAGAACATGGGCCCGGCGAAACTCGAAAAAGCTACTAAACTCGGCATTCCCATTATCGGAGAGGACGATTTTCTCCGCATGATTGGCGATTGAGAGGCTTTTTATACGGCATACCGAGAAAAATTCGTAAATTTGCGAGATTAATTGACATCTATTATGCCTGAACAGAAAAAAGAAATAGTTCTCAGTGGCATTCGTTCCACTGGCAATCTTCACCTCGGCAACTACTACGGTGCTTTGCGCAAGTTCGTTGCCGTACAGAACGACTACGACTGCAACTTCTTCATAGCCGACCTTCATGCGCTCACAACAAATCCAAATCCCGAGGATTTGCATAAGAACGCCCGTCAGATTCTTGCTGAATATCTGGCTGCCGGCCTTGACCCGGAAAAATCAACGATTTTCGTGCAGAGCGATGTGCCGGAAATCGCAGAGATGTACCTCCTTCTTAATATGCATGTGGGTATCGGCGAGCTGATGCGTACCACTTCTTTCAAAGATAAAGCGCGTAAAGCACTCGGCATTACCGCGCCTGCTGATGACAGCGACGAGGCTTTTGAAAAGGAAATTATCGGTGCTTCGACCAATAAGCGTGTAAATGCGGGTCTCCTTACATATCCCACTCTCATGGCTGTGGATATTCTTATTCAGAAAGCCACGAAAGTCCCTGTGGGCAAAGACCAGCTGCAGCACCTCGAACTCACACGTCGCTTCGCACGCCGCTTCAATTCTTTCTATGGCGTTGATTTGTTCCCGGAGCCTACCGACTTCGATTTCGGCGGACAGCCTATCAAAGTTCCCGGTCTCGATGGCTCGGGCAAAATGGGTAAGAGTGAAGGCAATTGCATCTATCTTGTAGATGACCCCAAGGTACTCCGTAAAAAAGTGATGCATGCCGTTACGGATGAGGGGCCAAAAGAGCCCGATTCTCCTATGTCGGAGCCTATCGCAAATCTTTTCTCGCTTCTTGAACTCACTTCGAAGCCTGAAGTTGTACAGCAGTTCCGCGATGCATATGCCGACTGTTCAATCCGCTACGGCGACCTCAAAAAGCAGATTGCCGAAGATATACTTGCCGTTACAACACCTATCCGTGAGCGCGTCAACGACATTCTCGCCGATGAGGAATATCTTGCAAAAGTTGTGCGCATGGGTGCTGAAAAGGCCCGCGAGCGTGCGGCAAAGACCCTTGCGGAGGTCCGTTACATCATGGGTATCCGCAAGTTCTGACAAGTTCGCCCGTAAAATTGGCATCATCGAACGAACAACGGCTTGTTCAGGAGCAGCAACAGCGTCTCCAGCAGCGTCTCAATCCGCAGTATGTGGCATTGGGACGCCTGCTCGAAATGTCTGTTGCCGAACTGGAAGAGGAGATTCGTTCGCGGCTCGACGACAATCCGGCTCTTGAAGTGGTATCCTCCTCGGCAGGCGACGAACATCTGCCCGAGAATGATTTTCACGAGACGTCGGAACAGCTTCAGCAGGCCGATTATGCCTCCGAGGACGATATGCCGGCTTCGGCTGTTCAGTACAGACGTCGAGCCGACGGATATGAGGATTTCGACCCTACGTCTATTGCCGCGGACGAAGGAGATTCGCTTTACGATGCTGTGATGCAGCGGCTCGATTCGGAATATGAGCTTTCGGATTCCGACCGACGTATCGCCGAATATATCATCGGTAATTTTGATGAAAGCGGTTATCTCACGCGAAGTCTCGCATCTATCGCTGACGATATAGCAATTGCCGAAGGGTTCGAGCCTACCCCGGCCGACATGAACCGTGTGTTCAGCCTTATCCGTACACTTGACCCCCCCGGCATCGGTGCAGTTGACCTTCGCGACGCTCTGTTGCTGCAGCTCGACAGCAAGAAGGCTTCGGTAACTCAGCGCACTGCCCGCGAAATAGTGGCGAATTATTTCGATTTGCTTTCCAAGAAGCATTATGCGCGCCTTATGGCTCAGCTTGAGATTTCTGAGGAAAATCTTTCTGAGGCTCTCGACCTCATCAAAAGCCTCAATCCCAAACCAGCTTCGGCGCTCAGTATCGGTGCTAACTCCGACCGTGTGCGTCATGTCAATCCCGATGTGGCTCTCGAATACAATCATGAATCGGGCGCTTTCACAATCACTCTTCTCGGCAATATCCCTGAGCTTGGCATCGAGGAGACTTTTACCGATTTGACGCCTGTTGAAAAGCCGAGCGCTAATGCTGCTGTGCGTCAGCGCCAGCGTCAGGCGCTTGCTTTCAAAAAGCGTAAGTATGACGATGCCGCCGCGTTCATCGGTCTTCTGCGGATGAGAGCGGAGACGATGATGAAGATAGTAAAGGCGATAGTCGATATTCAGCGTACTTTTTTCATCACCGGTGAAAAAGCCGATATTCGTCCCATGATTCTTAAGGACATATCGGAGCGTACCGGCCTCGACCTCTCTGTGATTTCGCGTGCTACTGCCGATAAATATATTCTCACTTCGCACGGCGTATATCCTCTGAAACTTTTCTTCAACGAGCGGCCCGATGCCGAATCCGATGTCTCGTCGCACGAAATACTCAAGGCTATACAGAATATTATCGCTGCTGAAGACAAGCATTCGCCGATGAGCGACCAGGCCATAGCCGACGCACTTGTTGCACGGGGATATGACATAGCACGCCGTACCGTAGCCAAATACCGGGAGCGTCTCGGGTTCCCGGTAGCGAGATTAAGACGTAATTTGTAATTCCTGTTTTTAGAATACAATGGAAGAAACGAAACCTAAAAGCTCCGCAGTGACACGTACAGCGCATATCATCAGCGATGTATTCTGCCCTTTGCTTATACCCACATATGCCATGATAGTGGCGATGTGCCTCACACGAATGTCGTATCTGCCCGGCGGCATCCGCTTCTGGACCACGCTCGGCATTTTTGGCATCACATGCATGCTGCCTCTGGTTTTTATTCTCATTCTGCTGAGGGCCGGAAAGGTGAGTGATATGAGTATCTCTAATCCCCGCCAGCGCAGGGCACCATATTGGGTTTCAATTATATGTTATTTTGCGGCTGCCGCATATCTGGCCGCTCTTCATGCCCCTATATGGCTGTCGACATTCTTTATCGGCGCCGGATTGGTGTCAGTTTTATGCATGATTATAACCAACTGGTGGAAAATCAGCGCACATACGGCAAGCATAGCCGGTTTTGCCGCCATTGTATTCTGGCTCTCTCATACAGGCCTTCTCATTTATTCGCCGCTCGTATGGAGCAGCGTGGCATTTATGCTTATAGGCATTATGGCATGGGCGCGTCTTTATCTCAATCATCACACACTTATGCAGACTGCAGCCGGAGCTGCTTTGGCCTTTACGGTAGAATATGTTCTGCTGTGTATTATGACTTTTTAATTTTTTACGATAATTCCTGTAATAGAAATAGAATATGAGCACAGTTAGCATAATAATGGGAAGCACATCCGACCTTCCCGTAATGCGCAAAGCCGCAGATTTCCTCGAACAGATGGAAGTTCCTTTTGCGATGCACGCTCTCAGCGCGCATCGCACACCGGCCGCAGTCGAGTCTTTCGCTACCGGCGCAAAAGACCGCGGCGTGAAAGTGATTATTGCAGCTGCCGGCATGGCTGCCGCTCTGCCGGGTGTCATAGCCGCTCTTACTCCGTTGCCTGTCATCGGTGTGCCTATTGCTTCTACTCTCGACGGCATTGACGCTATGCTCTCTATCATTCAGATGCCTCCCGGCATTCCTACTGCTACTGTCGGCATAAACGGTGCGCTCAATGCCGCTGTGCTTGCAGTGCGCATTCTTTCGCTCAGCGACGAGGCTCTTGCAGCCCGCTATGCGGCTTACTGCGCCGGTCTTTCGGCCAAGGTTGAAAAAGCTGATGCAGAGCTGGCCGCTATCAATGATTACAAATTCAAGACTAATTAATCTGTGACTGCATATAATCAGGCATCTTCGTTGCGGCGCAAGGTGAATCCGGTCGATATTGCCGGTGTCATTGTAGGTGCTCCGCATCCGGTAGTGATTCAGTCAATGACTACTACGCCTACGCTCGATACTGAGGCATCGGTGCAGCAGGCCGAGACGATTGCTAATGCCGGTGCCGAACTGGTGCGTCTTACGGCGCAAGGTGTGTCGCACGCCGCTAACCTCGAAAATATCCGGCGCGAGTTGCGCTCGCGCGGGTGCAGTGTGCCTCTGGTGGCTGATATCCATTTTAATCCGGCGGCTGCCTTCGAGGCTGCCCGCCATGTGGAGAAAGTTCGTGTCAATCCCGGCAATTTCTTCGACCCGGGACGAACTTTCCGCAAAATGGAATTCTCCGACGAGGAGTATAATGCCGAACTCGCCCGAATCCGCGAGAAATTTGTGCCGTTCCTTAGTCTGTGCCGCAGCAACGGCACGGCAATCCGTATCGGTGTCAATCACGGTTCGCTCAGCGACCGTGTTATGAGCCGCTTCGGTGACGGTGCCGAAGGTATGGTAGAGTCGGCTCTTGAATATCTCCGCATTTGCCGCGACGAGCATTTCGACAATGTTGTTGTTTCTATCAAGGCTTCCGATGTGCCTGTCATGACTGACACGGTGCGTCTGCTTGTGGAGAGAATGGATGCCGAGGGAATGGCTTATCCTTTGCATCTCGGTGTCACAGAGGCGGGCAATGCGCTCGAAGGCCGCATCAAGTCAGCTGTCGGCATCGGTTCTCTGCTCAGCGACGGCATAGGCGACACCATTCGTGTGTCGTTGAGCGAGGCTCCGGAGAATGAAGTGCCTGTCGCCCGTATGATAGTCAGCCATTGTATGGAGAATCTTGCAGTTGCCGGCAAGCCTTATTTCAGCCGTTCACGTGGTCGTCGCCGCACTAAAGCGTCGGCTTCGGGTATAGGCGGTCAGAATAATACGGTTATTTTCAACGACAGTATCTCTGCCGGTGACCTTGCCGCCGATAAAGAAACGGTTGTACTCACGCTCGATTCTTCGGGCCGTCCGGCACAGCTTCGCTCACGTGTGAATTTTGATGACGGAACGCCCGTCATGGCGGTTTTCTCATATCCAGAAATCACAGATAAGGAGCAACTGATTGTTGCCGCCGCGACCGACATTGGTTCGGTGCTCCTCGAAGGTTACCGCGACGGTGTCGGTCTTGTGTCGCCTTTGCTCTCTGAAAAAGAGGCTGTAGACCTTTGCCGCAAAATAGTGCAGGCTACGGGCATCACGCGTTATCAGGCCGAAATCATCGCCTGCCCCGGCTGCGGCCGTACTCTTTATTCGCTTCCCGAAGTTCTGGAGGAGGTAAAGAAAGAGTGTCTGCATCTCAAGGAACTTAAAATCGCTGTCATGGGCTGCATTGTCAACGGCCCGGGCGAAATGGCCGGTGCAGATTACGGTTATGTAGGCGCGGCTGCCGGAAATATAAGTCTCTACCGTGGCATTGAGTGCGTTGAGAAAAATATACCGCAGAGCGAGGCTTTGCAGCATCTTGTGGCGCTAATCAAGGCCGACGGCAAATGGCATGAGAAAGGAGATGACGAGTGACAGTCGTCGAACCTGAAGTTTTGGTTTTGGATGGCGGCCTGCGGCTGGTACATATTCATCAGCGCAGTGCCGGGGCCGGTATTTTCGGCCTTACGGTGCGCGCCGGCAGTGCCGACGAGTGTCATGGCGAGGAGGGTCTTGCCCATTTTGTGGAGCACACGCTCTTCAAAGGCACAGCCCGTCGTTCATCGTGGCATATAATCAACCGCATGGAAGCTGTAGGCGGCGAACTCAATGCCTTCACCTCGAAGGAGGAAACGGTTGTCTACAGTATTTTCCCTTCGGGAAACGCTCCGAGAGCCATTGAGCTGATTGCCGACCTTACCATTAATTCTCGTTTTCCCGACAAGGAACTCGAGAAGGAACGCGAAGTGGTGATTGATGAAATCAATTCCTACCGCGACAATCCGTCGGAAGCTATTTTCGATGATTTTGAGGTGTATGCCATGTCTCCGGCTCCGACTGCACATAATATACTTGGCTCGCCGTCGGGTGTGCGCCGGCTTACAAGCGCCGACTGCCGCGATTTTTTGAGACGAAATTACCGCTCGGAGAATATTGTGGCTTTCTATTCGGGTCCTCAGACCTCCGCTCACATCGCGCAGCTCGTCTCACGGTATTTCGAGGCTCTGCCTCGCGGTGCAAAGGAGAAGGTTTTCTCTGAAACTGAGACTTATGGTGTGAACCGTTTCAGCCGCACTGAGACTATGCGTATTCATCAGACCCACGCCATACTCGGCTGCGGCGGTCCCGGTCTGCTCGACAGTCGCCGTCATGCTTTGGCTCTGTTTGCAAATATCGTGGGCGGCCCCGGCATGAATTCTTTGCTGAATGTTGAGCTGCGCGAGCGTCGCGGTCTTGTATATTCTGTCGAAGCGTCTACGGCCATGTTCACCGACTGTGGCCTGCTGACGGTTTACTTCGGCTGCGACCGTGAGGATTTGGATGCCTGCCGCCGTTTATGCATCGATGTGTTCCATAATATCGCCGACGGCAATTTTTCTGCACGACGTCTCGAACAGGCGAAGAAACAGTATCTCGGCCAGCTCGCAATCGCTTTTGAAAACCGCGAGAACCGAATCATGGATGCGGCACGTGCTGTCCTTTTCCGTGGCACTCTCAGTTCTTACGCTTGTATTCGCGATGCAATTAACGCTGTCACCCCCGATGACATTGTCTCTTTGGCCGTGCCCATGTGTGAGCCGTCCGAACTCATTTTCACATATAAATAGTACTCTCCATGAAAAAGTTTCTCAATGTATTTATGCTGCTCGCACTGCTTTGTCTGGCTTCATGCTCGAGCGAGGCGTCAAAAAAACTCGCAAGTGAGGTAGAGGAGTTCAACAGAGACTGTCCGCAGCAGTTCGGAACCACAGTGCTCCGAAGCATAGTCTACGACAAAAGTGATAACGAAGTCGTGATGACTTACATTGTGGATGAAAAATATACCGACATCGCCAATCTTTCGGGTGCTCGTGACGAACAGCGACGCTATCTCCATGCTTTTCTGCGTGGAGAGGTAGCCGGCAGTTTTCTCGACGACCTTGTCGCAGCCGGCGCTTCGTTCACAATCCGCTTCGAAGGCAATAATTCAGGTGCGTCGGAGTCCGTGTCGCTCAGTGCAGCCGAACTTAAGGCTCTGGATGCCGAGGCTGTCGGAGAGGACAACGACCGCGCTCAGCTTGAAGGACTCGTTGCAATGGCAAACCGACAGACTCCTGCCGAAATCATCGATGGCGTCACGTTCACTTCCGTTGCTCTCGCTGACAGCTCTATCGATTATTTCTACGTTTATGACCCGGTCAAGGTGACCATCATGGCCGACAGTCTCGAGTCAATGCGCAAACTTGCCGCCGAAGAACTCCGTGGCGAACTTACAGCTCCCGAGTCGCGTCAGCAGTTCGATATAATTCGCAAACTCGGTCTGGGTGTACGTATGATTTATTCGCCGTCCGATTCTGTGGCCCAAAAGTTTGTTTTAACAATTCCCTCAGAGGAAATAGCCCTGTTTTAACATTTCATGAAGCTGATTTTCAACATACATTATCGCACGAACTGGGGTGAGTCTGTCTATGTGACCGGCAATATTAACGCATTGGGCACCAATGATTTATCTCGCGCTATACCGCTTTGTCACGAAGGTGACGGCAAATGGTCATGCGAAATCGAAGTTGACGATAATACGGTCGATTTTACCTATAACTATCTGATTAAAAACGATAATGGTGCGATTATTGCGGAGTGGGGACACGGAAATAAATTCATCTCCAGCCATTCAAAAACCGTCCGCATTTACGACAGCTGGCAAAATCGCCCATACGACCACCCACTTTATTCTTCGGCATTTACGTGCTGCATAAACCGTCATAACACTCCGGCTAACCCTGTAAAGCCGGTAAATGGGTTCATTACTATAAGCGTTTGTGCACCAATGGTTTGCTCTGACGATGTGCTTGTTCTCTGCGGTGAAGGCGAGCGCCTCGGAGACTGGAGTCCAGTGCACGCCCCACGCATGAACAGTGCGGACTTTCCTGTCTGGAAAGTAAATATACCGTCAAGCGGAATCGGTGCAGATACACAATATAAATTTGTGATTATCAAGGCATCGACAGGAGAAATCGTGTCGTGGGAAGAAGGTGATAACCGTAGAATAGGCGTTGCTCCTTCTGTCTCCGAAGCGACTGTCATTCAGGGGCTTCGCTTCTTCAATAATCAGCTTCGGTGGAAAGGTGCTGGCACCTCTATCCCGGTCTTTTCCCTCCGCAGTGAGGCTGACTTCGGCGTAGGTGATTTCTATGACCTTATTCCATTGGTTGATTGGGCAGTATCTACCGGACAGAAATTTATACAGGTGCTCCCAGTGAACGATACTACAATGACGCGTACATGGATAGATTCGTATCCATACAACGCTATCTCAACGTTCGCGTTACACCCTATGTATCTGCGACTTGAAGCAGTCGGAGTGCTCGAAAATCCTGAGCGCCGCGAATATTACCGTCAGCTCAGCCGTGAGCTTAATCAGCTGACAAAGATTGATTATGAACGGGTTACAAGAGGAAAAGAAGAATATATGCGCGAAATTTTCGCGCAGGATGGCGCGAAAAATATTGCCGGCGATGATTTCAAGTCGTTTGTCGCCCGAAACGCCTCATGGCTAAAGCCTTACGCAGCTTTCTGCGCTCTCCGCGACCGCTACAACACATCTGATTTCAACGATTGGGGAGAATATTCTGTTTATTCGCCCGAGGTCCTCGCACGGGTTGAGCAGGAAGCTGCACAGGAGATGAATTTTGTGTATTTCGTTCAGTATCATCTTGATAAGCAGATGTCGTATGCTCATAATTATGCAAGGGCTCACGGTATTGCTCTCAAAGGAGATATACCCATCGGCATATCGCGTGCGAGTGCTGACGCCTGGCAGTCGCCCCGTCTGTTCAACATGGACTGTCAGGCCGGTGCGCCCCCCGATGATTTTTCGGTGAACGGTCAGAACTGGGGCTTCCCGACATATAACTGGCAGGAAATGAGCCTTGACGGCTTCGCCTGGTGGAAATCCCGATTCGCCAAAATGGCAGAGTATTTCGATGCATACCGCATTGACCACGTGCTCGGTTTCTTCCGCATATGGCAGATACCTCTCGATGCCGTACACGGCCTTCTCGGCTATTTTAATCCGGCACTGCCGTTTACATCCGACGAGTTGCGTTACAGCTATGATTTCTGGCTTGACCCTGCACTGCATACATGTTCCTATATCACCGACAGTATGCTTGACGTGATTTTCGGCGAATATGCGCAGGAAGTGCGCACCCATTATCTTGATTATACGGGTGATAACCGCTACCGGTTGAAGAATGACTTCAACACACAGCGTAAGGTAGTTGACTTTTTCTCCACTCAGCCGAGAGATGAGTATAATACGCGCATTTGCAATGGATTAATGAATCTGATTGACGATGTGCTCTTTATCGAGGACCCTGTGGAGAAAGGCAAGTATCATCCGCGTATTTCAGCTCAGTCAACCGATGTATACCGTTCGCTCAACGATTACGAGCGCTGGTGCTTTGACCGCCTTTATAATGATTTCTTCTACCACCGTCACAACGACTTCTGGTATGAGAAAGCCATGTGGAAGCTCCCTCCACTGATTGCTGCCACCGATATGCTTACATGTGCCGAAGACCTCGGCATGATTCCGGCCTGCGTGCCTGCCGTTATGCACCGGCTGCAGATTCTCTCGCTCGAATTACAGCGTATGCCCAAAGAATTCGGCGCTGATTTCGGCAATACATGGAATTATCCCTACTATTCGATATGCACGACATCTACCCACGATATGGGCGGCATACGCCAGTGGTGGGAGGAAGACCGTCAACGTACACAAAAGTATTATAATGAAATACTTCATGAGAGCGGCGAAGCGCCTTTCTATGCCGAACCATGGATATGCGACCGTATTATCGATTTGAATCTTCAGTCGCCTTCGATGCTGTGTATTCTTCCGTTGCAGGACTGGCTTTCGATTGATGGAAACATCCGTCGTCATGACCCTCGCGAAGAGCAAATCAATGTGCCTGCAAATCCTCGTCATTACTGGTGCTACCGTATGCACCTCACTATAGAGCAGCTACAGGCTAATATGAATTTCAATCTTTATCTACGCGATAAAATCAAGACTTTGGGCCGCTGAGAGCGGTTTGATAAAACTCATAATTTATAATGGCACTATCCAGGACACAAATCGCTTCGATAGCATGGAAAATCTTCCGTGCCGTTGTGTCGGCATTGCTCCTCGTTGCCGTACTCTTGCCGGTAAGCCTGTATGTGCTTCTGTCGATTGACCCCGTGCAGAACGGTATTCGCGACATTGGGTCTAAAGAACTGAGCAGGCTGCTCGGAGCTGATGTTTCAATTGGCAGGGTGATGATACATCCGTTCAACAAGCTGGATATCCGCGATGTAAGTCTTGCCATTGAAAGCGATACTATAGCCCGGCTCGACCGTGTGAGCGCCGCTTTCGAGCTTATGTATTTTCTGCGTACGCGCCGATTCGTAATTGACTATGCCTATGTCGATGGCATGTCAGCCTGCATATCACGCGAGACACCCGATGCTCCGCTCAACATACAGACAATCATCGAGCATCTTAAATCCGACAAACCCCATGAGGAGAAGCCGTTTGAGATAGAAATCAACACAGTAATCATACGCAATGCATCGGCGAGCTACGATGTGCTTTCGGCTCCGGAGGCTGATTCGGCTAAATTCTGCCCTCAGCATATTGCCGTATATGACCTTGCCGTAAACGCATACATTCCGCGAATCAGCAATAACCGCTATCAGGTGCATCTCGACCACCTCTCGTTCAATGAACGGAGCGGTTTCGAACTCAAAGCTATGCAGGCTAAAGCCGATTTTGGCCGCAACGGCGCGCGTCTCTATGATTTTACCCTCGATTTGCCCGAAAGTCATCTTGCCTTCGAACCGATTGAATTACGTTTCTCGGGTTATGGCGATATACGTCGTGCTCTCCGCGAAGAAACCATGACGGTGAATACTGTCGGCACAAATACCGTATATCTCCCTGACCTTAAGGCGTTCGCTCCCGTGCTCGATGATTTCGACTGCCATGCCTCGCTTGTGCTCGGCGCTGATGGTTCGCTTGATGAAGTCAATCTTCGTACGCTTGCCGTACGCGACAGCCGCGGCAAGGCTTTTTCACTTGTTGCATCGGGCAAAGTGCAGTCTCCTGCCAGCCGGGAGGAACTGTCGTACAGTCTCGAACACGCAAATATCAGTTTCGACGGACGTGACATTGTGCGAATATTCCATAAAGTCCTTCCTAAGAAAACCTCCGATTTGCTTTCAAAAGTTCCGGATTACAATGTAGAACTCACTGCCGCAGGCACTGTAGCACACGGCAATGCGACTGTGAGAGCATTTGGTACTCCCGGAACTGTCACGGCCAAAGCCGCGTATCGCGGACATGGACGAGACTATGTTTTTACAGGCAATGTATCCGCTGATAATCTGAATCTCGGCATGATGACCGGAAACACCGCACTCGGTCTGCTTTCGGCCACCGTCGACGGCACAGCGCATACAGGCCGGCATCCGTCCGGCGATGTGACTGCGACAATATCAGATTTAGGATATAACGGATATGACTATTCCGGAATAAAGGCAGAACTGAAAGTAAATGACAGCCGACGTGCCGAGGCCGACATCTCGGTTGATGACCCTGCCGCGCATCTTCTGGCATACCTTGTCTATGACAACAGCGAGGGGCTGCATAACATAAGCGGCACTGCCACCGCCTCCGAAATCGACTTTCATCGACTGGGTTTTGTCAAAGATAAAGAAGGTTATCTGCTCGGAGCAAAAATGAATATACAGTGTGCAGGCACTTGTATTGACGATATAAGCGGTATAGCAGGCATCTACGACATCCGCTGGCTCGACAGCTATGGTCGCGGAATCAGAATGTCGAAAATGGAAATCACAGCCGACCCGACAGCCGACGTGCCCTCCCTGTCGGTTGACTCGGACGTGCTCCGCGGAGCCATTGAGGGTACATACACTTTGTCGACCCTCCCGGGGCAGCTGCGCGACATGGCAGCTCATTTCATGCCGGCGCTCTTCCCGGACGAGGTCAAACGACAACGTGCCGGGCACGAAGGAATCAACGATTTCCATTTCGATTTCAAACTTCTGCCCTCCGAGAAACTGACAGAGTTTCTTGGTATACCTTTCCACGTGATGTACGATGCCGGCATTGACGGTGCTGTCGACAGTCGCCGCGGCATAGCCGTGATGAATATCGACGCACCGTATCTGCGTCAGGGCAACAAGCTGTATGAGAATACTTCCGTCCTTGCTTCACTTGACACTGCCCGTCAGTCGAGCCGTGTGTATCTTACCACACAGTTCGGCACCAAAAAGGGCGAAATGGCCGTCGCCGGGCTGCTCACTGCCGCTCATAACCGTGTCGACACTCATATCGACTGGACTATAGAGCGCGCCATACCAATCAACGGCACACTCGGTTTCTCAGCACTGCTGCGCGGACTGCCCGACAAGACTGCAGGCGGCTCGTTTCCAGTCGACGCACGCATAGAGTTCAATCCCGGCACAGTCAATTTCGGCGACGAGACATGGAAAATCAAGTCATCGGCTGTCGATATAACACCCGGCGCAATCAAAGTCGACAACTTCTGCCTTGATACCGGCTCACAGACAATAGACATTGACGGACTTGTAGGCGACGGAGAATCCGACAGCCTTGCCGTGGCTCTGCGCAACATATCCCTACTGCCTATTTTTGAAACGCTTGAAATTGACAATGCCTTGCTAAGCGGACGCGCCACCGGCACATTCACTGCACGCAATCTGCTTGGTGACGAGCCCTACTTTGCCTGCAACAATCTTCACGTCGATTCTATCGGATATCAGAGGTGCACCATAGGCGATGCCGACATAAAGGCAGCCTGGAACAATAGCCGTCGCGCCTTCACCCTCGATGCCGACATCGATGGCGAGAACGGGCGCCGCTCTCGTGTCGACGGAGCCATTTTTCCCTTTGATGAGGCCCTTGATATCGATTTCTATGCCGACAGCGTGCCTGTTGACTTCCTGAAGCCTTTCATGTCCGCTTTCACATCGTCGATTACCGGCCGGGCCAGCGGACACTGCCGCCTGTTCGGCACTTTCCACGACATTGACCTCGAAGGCGATGTATATGCCGACAATGTTAAGCTGCGTGTCGACTTCACCGGAACGAGTTATACAGCTTCCGACAGCGTACATATTACTCCCGGCAGAATTGACCTCGACAATATAGTGATACGCGATGACGAAGGCCATACGGCGCGTCTCAACGGCTGGGTACGTCACCACTGTTTCCATTTGCCGTCGTTCCGTTTCGATATAACTGACGCACGTGATTTTCTGAGTTATAACGTCACGGCGAAAGAAAATCCCGACTGGTACGGAACTATCTACGGCAATGGCGGAGCTTCCGTATCGGGCGAACCCGGTACAGTGAATATTAACGTCGCCATGTCGACAGCACCTCGCTCGACTTTCACTTTCGTACTCTCCGACCGCCTTGATGCCGAAGACTATTCTTTCCTGACTTTCCGCGACGCCACTCCCGATTCGCTACGAACGGTGAAGCATGTCTATGATGACACGCCCGAGGCAGTACGAGCATTCCGCATGAAGACGGCCGCAGGAACCGACAGCCCCTCGGCCTATAATATGGACATACGTGTCGACGTGACTCGTGATGCCGCAATGACCCTTGTAATGGACCCTGTAGGAGGTGATGAAATCAAGGCACACGGCGAGGGAAACCTCCGCCTCGCATATCACTCTGCCAACAACGACCTCAACATATGGGGCAAATACACTCTCAGCGACGGCAGCTACCGCTTCACGCTTCAGGATATTATAATCAAAGACTTCACCATTAAGGAAGGCAGTGAAATCCGCTTCGACGGCGACCCCTATGCCGTGAAGACCGACATTGAGGCATATTACGCCACCAACGCCAACCTCAGCGACCTCGACAAATCATTTACCGAAGACAAAGAAATAGCACGCACCAATGTGCCCGTGCACGCTCTGATGCGTGTCACCGGCGACGTGCGCCAGCCCGGCATTGACTTCGACCTTGAATTTCCCACACTCACATCCGACGTTTACCGAAAGGTGCGGAGCATCGTCAGCACTTCCGACATGATTAACAGACAGATTATCTATCTGCTCGCCCTCAACCGCTTCTATACTCCCGACTATATGGCCTCCACTACAAAGGGTTCCGAGCTCTTCTCTGTGGCGTCCTCCACTATTTCGAGCCAGCTTGGCAATATGCTCGGCAAACTAAGTGACAACTGGAGCATTGCTCCGAACCTACGCAGTGACCGGGGTGACTTCTCAGATGTAGAGGTTGACGTGGCCCTTTCGAGCCGCCTGCTCAACAACCGTCTTCTGTTTAACGGTAACTTCGGCTACCGCGACAAAGCGCTCAACTCCAACCAGTTCATCGGTGACTTCGACATTGAGTATCTGCTGAATCGTCGCGGCACATGGCGCCTGAAGGCCTACAACCGCTACAACGACCGCAACTATTATATACGTAGCGCTCAAACCACTCAGGGACTCGGTATCATTTTCCGCCGCGACTTCGACAGCCTCACCTCTTTCCTTCGACGCAAAAAGAAAGACACCACGGCCGAAACCGAGGTGTCTGAAAAAGAGATTAAGTAGTATTCAGAATAATTCAGTTCAGAGATATACAGTACATCACTTCCAGAGGGCGTGGAAGTGATGCAAGGGGCCGTGGCCTCCGCCGATATCATACCCGGCACCGGCAGCCAGAGCCGTGGCGAGGTATGCTTTTGCATTGGTAACTGCAGTGTCGAGCGGAGCGCCCAGTGCCAGGTATGCCGCTATGGCAGATGAGAGGGTGCATCCGGTGCCGTGGGTGTTACGGGTGTCGATAAGCTGCGACGTGAGGGTGGTAACATGGCCGCTTTCGGCATTATAGAACACGTCGGTGAGGCATCCTTTGCTCTGCGAGCCTCCGTCGCCAAGGGCGAAGTGTCCTGCCTTGAGCATGACCGAGACATGTGTTTCGGGATACAGAGCCGAGAGTGCTCTGGCTGCGTCTGACAACTGGTCGGGATTTGTGATATCGCTTCCGAGCAGGAGCGACGCCTCC
Source organism: uncultured Muribaculaceae bacterium (assembly GCA_910587355.1). GTDB lineage: Bacteria > Bacteroidota > Bacteroidia > Bacteroidales > Muribaculaceae > CAG-873. The sequence goes on along the minus strand of CAJUKF010000002.1, from coordinate 41,311 downwards.
GGAAGATTGGGAGTGATAACCCTGGCATAAGGAATCAGTTCGTCGCGGAGTGTTCCGATAGCTTCGGGCTGGAGCAGTGGGTCGCCTGAGGTGGCAACCATTACAGGGTCGAGCACAATATTTCGTACATCCGGGTATTCCTGTAGAGTGGAGAGCACGGTACGGATTAGCGATGAACTGTGAAGCATGCCTATTTTTATGGCATCAGTACCTATATCGTCAAGCACCGAGCGTATTTGTCCGGCTACGAAAGTGTCGGGCACGGGGTGAACTCCGTAGACTCCCTGTGTGTTTTCGTCGACAACGGCAACAATGGCCGTGGTGCCATATACACCGAGTGCAGAGAAAGTCTTGAGGTCGGCCTGAAGGCCTGCGCCGCCAGAAGGGTCAGAACCGGCAATGGTGAGGGCGCGTCGGTATTGTTTCATATTGGTTGGATGTATCAGATTACGGCCTTTGGCCAGGATAAGTTTTCGTAAGCACCGTGCCAGAAAAGCCACTCCATGCGTGTGCAGAGCACGAATATGCGCGTCATGGCTTGTCGCACCTCTGGAGAAGCGCTGTTTGCGAGACGGTCGCAAATTGCTATTGCCCGGTCATTCGAGGCATCGAAAGCAGGGTCTGAGTATGTGGCTATCCAGTCGGCATAGGGATTGCCGGGCTTCATGGTGGCTGCTATATGCTTTCCGACTTTGAGATATACCCAAAAGCATGGAAGTACGGCAGCTGCCTCGACTTCGACCGGAGCTGTGGCCTGTGCGAGGAGTGTAGAGGTGTAGAGCAGACATGCAGGCGACATATCTGCGGGCCGCTTGCTTATGTAGAGCGAGTGCAATGCTTTTTCAACAGTTACTCCATCGAGGGCGAAGCCGAGAAAAGCCTCTGTCATATCGGCATGGGGTAGACGCGATGCTATGTGCGACAGCACACGGCAGTATGAGGCGATGTAGAGGCTATCCTGTCCGATATAACGGTCGAATATTTCGCGCGACAGTGTGCCGTCGGCGAGCTGACGTACAAAGGGAAGTTCAAGTATGGCCCGATAGATATGGTCGGCTTCGTTCCATGCGAGCTGCGACCATGAGGAGGTTGAAGTCATATGCTTACTGAGGTTTTACAGCGATTATTGCCACGTAGTCGCCCTTGTCGTAACCCGGCACGGGGTCTTCGACATTGAGGTCGGAGTACAGCGGATGTGTGGTGAGCGTCTGGGCATATGTCAGGTCGCGGAAGCCGGCTGTTTCGAGCAGAGCGATTTTCTCGGCAGTGGTGCGCCAGCGGGCCACACGGACAAGCTCTATGGGGTAGGGGTTGGGAGGAAAGACACCTTCGAGCAGAGGATGTTCCCATGTGCCGAGGGCTTTGGCCAGATTATACATTATGCCGTACGTGCTCTCTTTTGGTACGTCGACAAGCACGATGCGTCCGCCAGGACGCAGAGCTGCATATACTTTCTCTACAACGCGCTTGAGGTCGGTGATGTAGCTCGGACATCCGTTGAAGAGGATGGTATCGTAGATGCCCTGCGGGTAGTCGAATTCTTCGGCTGTAGCCTCGGTGACGTTCATGCCGCGTTTGCGTGCTATGGCAGCCATAGAGGCCGAGGGCTCAACGCCGTCGGAGACGGTGATGCCGAAATCGCGGCCCATGATTGTTTCGAAGAGACCGCTGCCGCAGCCTACAGAGAGTATGCGACCTCCTCCGCGGAGGGTGGAAGCCACAAGCCGGGCTTCGGATTCAAGTACATTGGGGTTCTCAAGAAACCATGCGTCGTATTCTTGAGCATATTGGTCAAATCCTTCTATCATATTGTTGTTGAGGTGTTTATAATCAGAAATCTATAAGGGATGTGTCGAAGGTAAGGAGGTCAACTGTGCATAGGCGTCCGTCGAGCGTGGCATGGCCGGTGGCGAGATATTTCACTGCCTCACAGGCTTGCATGGAACCTATGACACCGGGTACGGCACCGAGCACGCCGAGGGTAGTACGTGGCAGGGCGCACAGAGCCTCGCGGTCAGGATATAAGTCCGTATAACGCTTGCAGGCTGTACCACCGAAGAGCGTGAGCTGACCATGGAACTCTCCGATGGAGCCGTAGAGCCATGGAATTGAGAGTTCTGCGCATATGTCGTCAATAAGGTAGCGTGTAGGGTAGTTGTCGGTGCAGTCAATCACAAGGTCACAGGCGGCAAGAAGTCTTTTGCCGTTTTCCGGAATAAGGCCGTCGGGACAGCATATGATTTCGGTATCGCTGTTGAGCTCCCGCAGCCGGCGCGCAGCACAATATACTTTGGGCATTCCGGTCTCGCATTCGCTGTAAAGTATCTGACGCTGTAAGTTGCTCAGGCTCACCGTATCGGGGTCGGCAAGAAGCAACGTGCCTACACCGGCACCGGCGAGATATGCTGCCACAGCAGAGCCAAGTCCTCCGACACCGATTACGGCCACTCGCGATGCAAGCAGACGGCGCTGTCCTTCTTCTCCGATTTGGCTCAGCATCTGCTGACGGGAGTATCTGTTCTCGTTCATGGGAGATACTTTACTTTCGGGTAAACTGGGCGATGTCGAAGACGCGGTCCCAGTCTTTCCACACCGGTTCACGGCCAAGGGCGCGCAAATCTGCGGCAACGCGTTCGGGCGAGGTGTCATCGCTGATAGCGAACTGTTCGAGGCTGTTGACATGAGTGGCGTATCCGCCGGGCTCCGTATGCGAGCCTGCCGACATTGTAGTCACGCCGAGGGTTGCCATGTTGTTGCGGAAGGCATGGTTTTCGCGTGTGGAGTAAGATATGTCGACATCCGGGTCGAATATGCGGAATGCGAAAGTAACCTGAGCCAATTCGCGGTCGCTCATCACCACATTGGGCTGGAAACCTGATTCCGACGGACGCATACGCGGAAAGTTCACAGAGTATTTTGTGCGCCAGTAGTTTTTGTGGAGATAAGAGAGGTGACGCGCCATCATAGTCACGTCGGTGCGCCAGTCTTCAAGCCCAATCAGCACACCCATGCCGATTTTGTGGACACCGGCCTGCCCCATACGGTCGAATCCGTTCACTCTCCATTCGAAATTGCTCTTCATGCCGGCAGGATGATATACTTTGTAGCGTTCGCGATGGTAAGTTTCCTGAAAGCATATTACGCCGTTCAGACCCGAATGGGTGAGACGCTCGTAATCCTCGGAGCTGAGTGGCATCACCTCAATAGTGAGGTTCGAGAAATAAGGACGGCAGACCTTCAGTGCCATTTCGATATAGTCAGTGCCGGCAAGCTTTGGATTCTCACCGGTGACAATCAGCAGATTCTCAAACGGACCGAGAGCTTTGATTGCCTTGCACTCGAGTTCGATTTCGTCGGGTGTGAGAATAACACGTTTGATTTTATTGTGGTGATTGAATCCGCAGTAGACGCAAGAGTTCGTGCACGAATTGGTAATGTACAGCGGTATGAACATCGATACGGTCTTGCCGAAACGCTGTTCGGTGATTTGACGGCTCCGCTGAGCCATTATCTCGAGATATGGAGCGGCCGCCGGCGAGACGAGAGCCATGAAGTCGCTGTCGTCGAGACGCTCTTTGCCTAGAGCCCTCTCTACATCAACCGCTGTCATGCTCATTATCCGGGCAGCAGTCTCGTCCCAGTCGTATTTTTTTAATTCTTCTGAAAACATGGAAAAATCAGTCAAGGAATGAAGTCAAAGGGCTTGACGCCTGTGCCACCGTGCAGACTGCACCGAGACCGGCCTCATATGCCTCTCGGCCTGCACGGGTGGCATCGGCAAAAGCACGTGCCATGCGCACAGGGTCTCCCGCTACGGCAATGGCGGTATTCACCAGTACGGCGTCGGCACCCATTTCCATGGCCTCGGCCGCATGGCTTGGAGCACCGAGGCCTGCGTCGACAACTACGGGTATGCGGCTCTGCTCAATGATGATGCGTATGAGTTCGCGTGTGACGAGACCTTTGTTCGAACCGATTGGCGCGGCCAGAGGCATTACAGTCGCCGCACCTGCATCCTCAAGACGCTTGCACAGCACTGGGTCAGCCTGAATATAAGGGAGTACGACAAAGCCTTTGGCCGCCAGACGCTCGGTAGCTTTCAGTGTCTCCACCGGGTCGGGGAGGAGATAGCGCGGGTCGGGATGGATTTCGAGTTTGATGAAATCGGTGCCGAAAGCCTCGCGGGCAAGTTCGGCCGCCAGTACGGCCTCTTCGGCATCCCGTACACCTGATGTATTCGGGAGCAGCTGTATGCCGTCGGACATGATATGACGGAGCATGTCATCCTCGCGGTTGTCCATGTCGATGCGTTTCATCGCTACCGTCACCATTTGAGAGCCCGATGCCTTTATGGCTTCCGCCATTACTTCGTTGCTGCGGAATTTGCCGGTGCCGACAAAAAGCCGGGATGTGAATTCCTTTCCGCCTATTATAAGAGGTTTCATGTGTTTTCCGTATTTATGTTGTTGATGATATTCATTATTTCTGCTGTGGCTTCGGCCGGCTTTTTTGCGTTGACAATCGAACCGCTGAGCGCAATGCCGTCGGCTCCGGCTTCTATGATTTCTGCGATGTCATCACGGGTTATCCCCCCGATAGCCACTAGCGGCAACCGCAGATTATGCTCCTTGCGGAAAAGGGCTGCCTTGCGGTAGCCATCGAGCCCTAAGACCGGACTTAGATTTTTCTTTGTAGTCGTGAATCTGAACGGGCCGTAACCTATATAGTCAGCTCCGGCCTGTGCGGCAGCCATTATGTCTTCGGTGGTGTTGGCTGTGGCACCTATAATTTTATCAGGGCCAAGAAGTCGCCTTGCTTTATTTAGGGGCATATCATTCTTACCGAGATGCACGCCGTCGGCATCAGTCTGCCCGACAAGCTCCACATGGTCATCGAGCAGAAATATTGCCCCCGCCGCATGACAGATTATTGCGATATGACAGGCTGCTTCGGTCAGGCGGGCTATCGGCGCGTCTTTCCAACGCAACTGTATCCAGCGGCATCCGCCTGCGAGCGCTTCCTTTGCCTGAGTTATGGCATCGTCAATGCTTACGGGATTCGTAATAAACTGCAGGCAGAACTGTTGGGCTGAGAAGCGATGTCGCCAGGCATCTCCGAGCATTGCGGCCCCGTCGAAGCCCATATTCCGCAACGCATTTATGCGGTCTTCTGTAATACCTCCGAGTGCGACCACTGGCACTGAATGAGGGCCCGAAAGGTATGCCTTTATTTTTTTAAGGTCGAGACTGCCGGTATAGCCCGGTTTGGACAGACTCGGATACACAGGGCTGAGAGTCACATAATTGAAGCCTTCACAAGATTTGACGTCATCTATACTGTGGCAGCTGCGGCTTATACGGCCCGTCCATTTGTCAGGTGGAGTGGAATTACGATGGTTAAGGTGCACGCCTCCGACATTATATTTCCGTGCGAGAGAGAAGCCATCGTGAAGACACAGGCGACTGTGCAGTTCCTCCGGAATTTCCGTAAGGAGTTGCTCAATCTCCTCTTCTGTGATACCTGGCTTGCGGATATGTACATAGTGAGCCTCGTTGCTGCGCAGTTTGGCTGTTATCAGTTCAGCTTCAGTGTGAAAACAAAAAGGCACCGTGACGGCTATACGGAGGAAGCTGCCGCACGGCAGTCTGCCGTCAGCCTCCACAGACAGCGCTTATTACAGTGATTTTCATACCCTCCCTGAGGGGAGTCGTATTCCACTCGCTACGGCGTACAAGATTTCCGTCGACTGCTACTGCCCGCCCCGGTCCGTCGAGGCACTCAGCTGAGAGTAATTCTCCTAAAGTCACTGTCGATGGAGCGACTTCAGTGATGTGTCTGTTGATTTCTACTTTCATAATTCAAGTCCTTACATCGGTGCTAACCGCGTCAAGTTCCAAGGGTACGTCGCCGTTTCTTATTACATAGGCTCCGGCGGCCTCTCTCAGCCCCGTTGCAGGGGCACCCCTCTTGATGTGTTTTCAGTGCCGCAAAGGTAAGCATTTCCTATGACAGATTCAAAAAAATTTAGCGGGTAGTATTATTGCAAGTCAGCGCCGGAAGCAAAAACACAAAAAAAGCGGATAAACCTGCCGGGCTTGCGTAACAATTGCAATACTTTTTGTACATTTGCAGAATAATAAACACAACATGCATATGAGAAAAACATTTTGCAAAGCATTTTTATGCACGGTACTCCTCGCCGGCATGGCCTCGTGCGCCAAAACTGCGCAGGGTCCTTCGCCTCTTATAGCGCAAGCCGAACGGCTTAATGGAACTCTCGGAGCTCTGGCCGAAGAATCACCGATGTATCTGCAGACCATATCAGTCGATTACGACAATGCCGAGCTTATAGTAGACATAGAGTTCGCGGATACGGCCGTGCATGTCAGCGGCTACTCAGATGCTCTTGTACAATATGTCGTGGCACAATATCTCAAGGCTCACCCCGGAGAGAATCTGGATGTTGTGCTGAACACGCTCTCTCAGGAAAAAGGAAGCCTTAAAATTGAGCTCAGTGATGCCCACGGCGAAACTAAAGACTGCTCCATAGGTGCCACACGCCTCAAAAAGCTCTATCAGCTCAAACCCATGGAGCTCAACTATAACGAGGTGAAAACCAATGTGAGCGACATTCTCGAGGCTCGTTGCCCTCAACTCGCAGCACAATATAAGGCAGAGAGTGCCGAATTCTCCATTTCCGGCGGGTTCGCTCAGTATACTTTCACCTTTGCGCGTCCCACGGCTTACTCGCAGCTCAATCAGGCGAGTTTGCGTGGCCGTTATCTCAAACCGCTTAAGGAACACTATGAAGACTTCGGCGCTTGCCGCACTATTATTGAGGAATTACTCGGTAGTCTATCCATAGACGGTTACCGCTATATCTATACATCCAAGGGAGGAAATGACATAAGCGCTGCCATTCCCTGGAGCATGATTAACTGAATCCTTTTATCACCTGGAGGCCGGCATTCATGCCTATGATGCAAGCCTCAGCCATATAATCACTACAATGACTCTTGTTGACCGCTTTTTACAATATGTGAAGTTCGACACCCAGAGCGACGAACTTACCAATATGACTCCGTCGACTCCAGGACAGATGGAGTTTGCCGAATACCTCAAAAAAGAACTTGAGGAACTCGGACTGAGCGAAATCAGCCTCGATGACAACGGCTATCTTTTCGCGACACTTCCCTCAAACCTCCCCGCAGGCGCTGACGTGCCTGTAGTAGGTTTCATCGCGCACCTCGACACATCTCCCGACATGTCGGGACGCCATGTAGCTCCACGTATAGTACAGAACTACGATGGCGGAGACATAGAACTCAATTCTATGTCAGGCATCACCCTTTCGCCTGCGGATTTTCCTGAACTCGGCAACTACGTAGGACAAGACCTCATAGTCACCGACGGCAACACACTGCTGGGTGCTGATGACAAAGCCGGTATAGCCGAAATCATTTCGGCGATGGATTATCTTATCAAACATCCCGAAATCAAGCACGGTAAAATCCGCATCGGTTTCAATCCCGATGAGGAAATCGGACTGGGAGCACATAAATTCGATGTAGAGAAATTCGGATGCGATTTTGCCTATACCATGGACGGCGGTGAAATCGGCGAGCTTGAATTCGAAAACTTCAACGCCGCTTTAGCCCGTGTTACCTTTACCGGCCGCAATGTTCATCCGGGCTATGCAAAGCATAAGATGATAAACTCGATGCGTATTGCCAACCAGTTTGTTATCATGCTTCCCCGGTGGGAGACGCCCGAGCACACCGAAGGTTACGAAGGATTCTATCATCTGATTTCCATGGAAGGCAGTGTGGAGAAGACCGTGCTTACATATATTATCCGAGACCACGACCGCGACCGTTTTGAACGCCGTAAAAAAGAACTCGAGCATCTCGCCCGTAAAATCAATAAGGAGTTCCCCGACTGCTGCTCGCTTGAAATCAAGGACCAGTACTATAACATGCGTGAGAAAATCGAGCCGGTGATGTATATCATCGACATCGCTGAAGAAGCCATGCGTCACGAGGGTGTCACGCCAAAGGTGCAGCCTATTCGCGGCGGTACGGATGGAGCGCAGCTCTCGTTCAAAGGGTTGCCTTGTCCCAATATCTTCGCAGGCGGTCTCAATTTTCATGGACGCTATGAGTTCGTGCCTATACCCTCTATGGAGAAAGCTCAGGCAGTAATTGTGGAAATTGCCCGCCTTGTAGGTGAAGGTCTCCGCAAATGACAAGCGGCGATGAAAAGCGCGATTTACTTGTAGTAGTCACCGGACCCACGGCCTCCGGCAAGACCGCTCTTGCCATAGAACTTGCCGAATATTTCGACACGGAAATCATATCGGCTGATTCGCGTCAGCTATACCGTGACATTCCAATAGGCACGGCTGCTCCCACGGCATGTGAGCGCAGCCGTGTCTTTCATCATTTAGTGGGTGTTCTCGTGCTGGATGAATATTATAGTGCGGCACTTTTTGAAGCCGATGCGCTTGCAATACTACAGGGGATATGGAAGAAGAGCAGGGTGGCAGTAGTATGCGGAGGCTCGATGATGTATGTCGATGCATTGTGTCGCGGCATTGACGAAATGCCCTCGGTAAGTGATGCGGTCCGCACTTATGTGTTGCGCCTGCTCGCCGAACACGGCCCTGCCGGAGTTCTTGCACAACTGCAGATACTCGACCCTGATTATTATGAGACAGTCGACAGGGACAATATGCGGCGTGTAGTGCATGCCGTTGAAATCTGCCTCGAAGCAGGAACGTCTTATTCCCGGTTGCGGACCGGGCAGGCAAAAAAACGCGATTTCAGTATAATCAAATTTGCCATTGACCGTCCGCGCGAAGACCTGTTCGCGAGAATCAATTCCCGAGTCGATACCATGATGTCGCTTGGCCTCGAAGAAGAAGCCCGACGAGCTTTTTCTATGGGCAACTATAATTCGCTCAATACAGTCGGATATAAAGAAATGGCAGCATATTTTGCGGGCAAGATGACCAAAGATGAAGCCGTGGCCCGGATTGGAAAGAACACCCGTGTCTATGCAAAGAAACAGCTCACGTGGCTCAAACGTGACAGTGACCTTATATGGCTTCAGCCTGATGAGGCTGTCGGAAAAGCGCGTTTGATTATTGAAAAATGTTTGCGGTCTTGATAAAATCGGGCCGATGATTTGACCTTATAATGTATTGTGACAGACAGTGCGTTTCCATGACAAATGGCGTTTTCTGTCACAATTCATATATAAATATGCACACGCCGATACAGTTTTTGAATAAATTATGTCGGAAATTAGCAAATAATTGACTAATTTTGCATAGTTGAAAAAAGATTCGGCTTACAGCTGTGGTATACTACCTCTGCAACTTCATTTTAGAATCTCCTCTTTTTTTAATAAATCTTCCACAGAAAAACCTTTAACTAATAAACCTTTTATAATCGATAAAGACTAAAAACACAATCGGTAATGAAACTAACCAAGACCAGTCTTCTTGCATTGTCACTACTTGCAGGAACAGCAGGTGCGTATGCTGCCGACACCACACAGGCAGTAAAGCCCAAGGCATATCTTGTGGCTGACGCTCACCTCGACACACAGTGGAACTGGGATGTACAGACCACTATCAAAGAATATGTGTGGAATACCATCAATCAGAATCTCAAGCTTCTTGAGCAGTATCCTAACTATGTATTCAACTTCGAAGGCGCAGTAAAATACGCATGGATGAAAGAATACTATCCCCGCGAATACGCCATGCTCAAGAAATACATCGACGCAGGCCGCTGGCATATCTGCGGTTCAAGCTGGGATGCGACTGACGCTATTGTTCCCTCGGTGGAATCGGCTATCCGTAACATTATGCTCGGTCAGGATTTCTATCGCAAGGAATTCGGGGCAGAAGGCACCGATATTTTCCTTCCCGACTGCTTCGGTTTCGGCTGGACCCTTCCTACCATTGCCTCGCATTGCGGCCTCATCGGTTTCTCGTCACAGAAACTCGGCTGGCGCCACGGAGATTTCCATCCACACGGACGCTATCCGTACAACGTCGGCCTCTGGAAGGGTGTCGATGGCTCGGAAATCATGATGACTCACGGCTATGGCTACGGCCACCGCTGGAACAACGAGGACCTCACAGAGAGCAAACTCCTCAAAGAACATCTCGCCGAAAACGACCTGGGAGTAGTATTTAACTATTATGGTACCGGTGATACTGGCGGTTCGCCCACCATTACCTCTGTTGATGCTGTCGAGCGTGCAGTGAACAAGAAAGACGGTGATATTGAAGTTATCAGTGCCACCAGCGACCAGCTCTTTAAAGATTATATGCCTTACTCGGCACATCCCGAGCTTCCCAAATATGACGGAGAACTCCTGATGGACGTTCACGGCACAGGCTGCTACACCTCGCAGGCAGCCATGAAGCTTTATAACCGTCAGAACGAACTTCTCGGCGATGCCGCAGAGCGTGCCGCAGTCGCTGCCGAACTCCTCGGCGCAGAAGCATATCCCGGTGAAGCTCTCACCGAAAGCTGGCGCCGCTTCATCTGGCACCAGTTCCACGATGACCTCACCGGCACTTCGATTCCCCGTGCCTATGAGTTCTCATGGAACGACGAACTCCTTTCGCTCAAACAATTTGCCGGCATCCTCGGACACAGCACCGACGCAGTGGCATCACAGCTCGACACACGAGTAAAAGGCACACCCGTTGTTCTCTATAACGCACTTGGCACAGAGACCACCGATGTTGTCGAACTTGAAGTTCCTGTAAAAGGTCGTCCGGGTAAAGTAAGCGCTTACAATCCCGATGGCAAGCAGGTCGCAGCCCAGCTTCTCGGTGTAAGCGGAGGCAAAGCCAAGATTCTTGTAGAAGCAACAGTTCCCGCTAATGGTTATGCCGTATATGACATCCGTCTTTCGGGCTCGGCAAAAGCTGATGCTTCGTCAAGCGCCAATACAATCGAGAACTCCATCTACAAGCTCACCCTCGACAAAAACGGCGACATCACCTCTCTCTATGACAAGAAAGCCAACAAAGAGCTTGTTGAAAAAGGCAAGGCAATCCGTCTGGCTATCTTTACCGAAAACAAATCTTATCCCTGGCCCGCATGGGAAATCCTCAAGGAAGCGATTGACCGCGAGCCTCAGTCAATCAACGGCGACGTTAAGATTTCTTTGGTTGAGAACGGTCCCCTCCGCACCACACTGTGTGTAGACAAGAAGCATGGCGACTCCAACTTCCGCCAGTATATCCGTCTGTATGAGGGCGCGCTTGCCGACCGCATCGACTTCTACAACGAAGTTGACTGGGCCACTACCAACGCACTCGTAAAAGCCGAATTCCCTCTTACCGTCTCGAATCCCAAGGCTACTTATGACCTTGGTCTCGGCACAGTAGAACGCGGCAACAATACCGATATCGCATATGAGGTTTACTCACAGCGCTGGGCTGACCTTACTGACAGCGGCAAGGGCTACGGCGTAACAGTGATGAATGACTGCAAATATGGCTGGGACAAACCCGCTGACAATGTAATCCGCCTCACTCTGCTGCATACCCCCGAGACTGACAAGGGCTATGCTTATCAGGACCACCAGGATTTCGGTCACCATACTTTCACTTATTCGCTCAACGGTCACTCCGGCGACCTTAACAAATCTGTAGCTAATGCCAAGTCAGATGTCCTCAACCAGCGCATCAAGGCATTCTCGACCAACAAGCACGCAGGCAAGCTCGGCAAGACTTACTCCGCAGCTTCTGTCAACACCAACGACCTCGCTATCAAAGCTCTCAAGAAGGCAGAGAACGGTGATGAATATGTAGTACGCGTATACGACGCATCAGGCAAAGGCGCAAGCGGTCAGGTTGAATTCGCACTTCCGGTCGTGGCTGCTGTCGAAGCCGACGGTACTGAAAAAACTATCGGCGAGGCATCGTTCTCCGGCAACAAGCTTAATGTGAAAGTTACTCCCAACAGCGTACGCACATACAAAGTCAAATTCGCTCCTGTAGAAAAGGTTAACAAAGCTGAATACGCTCAGGTTCCCCTTAACTATGACAAGAAATGCTTCTCCTGGAATACATTCTCGGGTGATGCCGATTTCAGCGATGGATATGCTTATGCAGCCGAACTCGTTCCCGCACAGCTTACTTTCAAAGGCGTACCCTTTAAACTTGAGAACAAAGCCCTCTTCAACGGTAAGGTTTGCAAAGGCGACACAATCACCATTCCTGCTGGTTATTACGACCGTCTCTACATCCTTGCCGCCGCTGCCAATGAAGACACTCCCGCAGAAGGCACATTCCGTGCCGGCAAGAGCACTACAGTTGTGAACGTTCCCTCATACACCGGCTTCATAGGCCAGTGGGGTCACACAGGTCATACCGAAGGCTATGTTTATGATGCTGACGTTGCTTATGTAGGTACACACCGTCACAATTCGCAGGGCGACCAGCCTTACGAATTCACCTATATGTTTGAGTATCCTATTGATATTCCTGCAAAAGCAACAGAAATCATTCTTCCTGACAATCCCGAACTGGTAATCTTCGCGGCAACCCTCGCACGCGGCGAGAATAACGAAGGCAGTGCCCTCAGCACTCTTTACCGCACTTCTATCGACGGCGATGCGCAGCCTTCATTAGCCGTTAAAGAACATAAAAACCTTCTTAAGAAGGAATATGTAACGAGTTGCTCAGGCTCAGCCAACGACAAAGAAACTCCCGAATTTATGCTCGACGGTAACGATGCTACAAAATGGTGCGATACTCAGAAAATACCCAGCTACGTTACTTTCGACCTTCAGGAGCCCAAGACTATCAGCGGCTGGTCTATGACCAACGCAGGTAAGGAAAGCTCAAGCTACGTTACTGTTTCTTGCCTTCTTCAAGCCAGAAACAATCCGAATGAAGAGTGGAAAACTATCGACGCACTCTTAGGCAACCGACGCAATGTTGTCAACAGAAAACTCAGCGAACCCGTTGAAGCCCGTTATCTCCGACTCCTCGTTGTTCAGCCCGAACAGTCTCCGAGAAGCAAAGATACCCGTATCTGTGAATTAAGTGTTTATTAACACGCTTTTCAAAATAATATTATAAATGGAACGGAAGACATTCGTTTTTTCAGAATGTCTTCCGTTTTGTCTAAATGCAATTGACAACTATGAAAAAACTAATTTTTTCAGTAATTCTTGCAGCGGCCCTCATGCCTTGCACTACCGGAGCCTGGGAACCTGCAGGAGACAGAATCTCCACCAAATGGGCTGCCGACGTGAATCCCGCAAAGCCGTGGGATGTATATCCCCGACCTATTATGGAGCGTTCTGCATGGGAGAATCTCAATGGTCTCTGGCAGTATGCCATTGTACCGGCAAACGATGCCGAGCCTGCTCAGTGGCAAGGTGAAATTCTTGTGCCGTTCGCTGTAGAGTCGAGCCTGTCGGGTGTAGGCCGAAATGTAGGACGTGATAACGCTCTTTGGTATCAGCGTACTTTCACAGTTCCGACGGCTTGGAAAGGTAATGACGTACTTCTCAACTTCGGCGCTGTCGACTGGTCGTGCGACGTATGGGTCAACGGAGTCAAAGTCGGGGGCCATAAAGGCGGTTATACTCCGTTCAGCCTCGACATAACACCGGCTCTTAAAAACAAAGGAGAAAATACCCTTACCGTCCGTGTCACCGACCCTACCAGCGATGGCTATCAGCCGCGCGGCAAGCAAGTGACTCGTCCCGAAGGTATATGGTATACTTCTGTTACAGGTATCTGGCAGACAGTATGGCTTGAGCCGGTTCCGGCCGCCAATCACATTGCCTCAATCAAGACAGTGCCTGATATCGACAGCCACCGTCTTACTGTCGGTATCACTCCGGCTAAAGACGATGCCTCGCTTATAGCAGAGGTAAAAGTATCGGAAAACGGCAAAACCGTAGCAAGCGCACGTAGTCTTGCTTCTCAGCCTGTTGAAGTGGCAATGCCTGCCGGATTCAAACTCTGGACTCCGGATGAGCCCAATCTTTATGATGTGGAGGTGACTTTACTCTCTAACGGTAAACCCGTTGACGCTGTCAAGAGTTATGCCGCCATGAGAAAGGTGTCGACCGCCCGCGATAAAAACGGTATCGTGCGTCTTCAGCTCAACAACAAGGACATCTTCCATTTCGGTCCTCTTGACCAGGGCTGGTGGCCCGACGGCCTCTATACAGCTCCTACTTACGAAGCAATGGTGTATGATATCGACAAGACAAAAGACTGGGGCTTCAATATGATTCGCAAACATGTGAAGGTAGAGCCTGAGACCTGGTATGCCTACTGTGACCGCAAAGGCATGCTCGTATGGCAGGATATGCCCAGCGGCGACCGTGGTCCCGAGTGGCAGATGCACAGCTACTTCAACGGCAACGAGCACAAACGTTCGGCCGAGAGCGAAGCTAATTTCCGCCGCGAATGGAAAGAAATAATTGATGCATTCCACAACTATCCTTGCATTGCTGTATGGGTACCTTTCAATGAAGCCTGGGGACAGTTCAAAGCTCCCGAAATTGTCGAGTGGACCAAGGCATACGACCCTTCGCGTCTCGTGAATCCTGCCAGCGGCGGTAATCATTACCATGTTGGCGACATGCTTGATATCCATCACTATCCGGGTCCTGAAATCAAACTTATGGACGGCGAGCGTGCCAATGTGCTGGGTGAATACGGCGGCATAGGCATGGTAGTGCCTGACCATATCTGGTCGCGCGACCGTAACTGGGGTTATACGCAGTTCAATTCGGCTAAAGAAGTTACCGACCAATATGTAGAGTATGTTGACCGTCTTCTTAAATTTGTTCCCGCCGGTTATTGCGGAGCTGTATATACGCAGACAACCGATGTGGAAAATGAGGTCAATGGCCTCATGACTTATGACCGCAAGGTAATCAAGATTGACGAAGACCGTGTGCGCAAGGCCAACAAGGCTCTCAGCAATAGTCTGAATAAATAATCGGCCTGTCCGGTTTTTCCCTCTGTTTTCGGGTGTTTTACAAGTTTGCTGTTGTGGCATGCCTGTAAATCACCCGAAATTCTTATTTTTGTAAAAAATTTCAAAAAATGAAAATCACTCTAACCAATGATGTGCTCGCCGTTGTGATTGACACACACGGAGCAGAGCTTCAGAGCATCGATAACATACGCACCGGTCGCCACTATCTCTGGCACGGAGACAAGGCATACTGGGGTCGTCGCTCACCCGTTCTTTTCCCGATTGTAGGTTCGCTGTGGGACGGAACTTTCAGGATGGACGGGAAAGAATATGGACTTGGACAGCACGGTTTTGCCCGCGATATGGAATTTGCGGTAATGGAAAATGTTCCGGAAAATGAGGCATGGTTTGTGCTTGAGGCCAATGACGAAACCATGATGAAATATCCACGGAATTTCCGTCTCGAAATCGGTTATTCTCTCATAGGAGAGCGTGTGACGGTAATGTGGCGTGTAGTCAATAACGATGCCCTTCGCATGAGTTTCCAGATAGGCGCACATCCGGCATTCAATTACCCTGATTTCAGTTCGGCAGACCCGATTCATGCTTATTTCACTACCGATGGCGGAAAAATCCTGTATTCGCAGATTATTGCCGAAAAAGGCTGTATAGGCGATGAGACAATGGAGGTAAAGGCTGATTCTGATGGTTTAGTACCCGTGACGGGTGCTACCTATAGCCGAGGTGCTCTTATTTTTGCAGACAATCAGGTTCACAGAGTGTCGATGCTCAGCAAAGATAAACGTCCTTACGTCACTCTTATGTTTTCCGCTCCGCTTGTCGGGCTCTGGTCTCCGTCCGGCCAAGCGCCTTTCATGTGTATAGAGCCGTGGTGGGGACGGGCAGACAAAGTGGGTTATGAGGGCGAATTCGCCGAGCGCCAGTACGTCAACCACCTTGAGCCGGGCGAAACTTTTGAAGCCTCATATATGATGATTTTCGATGAGGTCTGAATACTTTGACAACATATAATATTAAGAAAGCACCCCGTACAAGGTGCTTTCTTAATATCTATCGGTAGATATATGATAATTCAGGAAAGGTAAAATTCCTTGTACCACCGTGCGAATTGCCTTAGCCCTTCGCGAAGAGGGGTGGAGGGACGGAAACCAAAGTCCCTTTCAAGAGGCGTGGTGTCGGCATATGTCACCGGAACATCACCGGCCTGCATGGGAACAAGCTTCTTGTGGGCTTCAAAGTCGAAATCTTCGGGTAGCACACCGGCGCTTACAAGTTCTTCCTGCAGAATCTGAACGAAGTCGAGCAGATTTTCGGGATTACTGTTTCCGATATTGTAAACCTTATATGGAGGCTCGGGCAGTCCATCGGCTCCCGTAGCTCTTTCTGGAGCATGACGCATTATGCGTACAACTCCTTCCACAATGTCATCTATATATGTGAAATCGCGCTTACAGTTGCCGTAATTGAAAATCTCGATAGTCTGGCCTTTGAGCAGCTTCTGCGTGAAACCGAAGTAAGCCATGTCGGGGCGTCCGGCAGGACCATATACGGTGAAGAAACGCAGGCCCGTCGAAGGTATGTTATACAGCTTAGAATATGCATGAGCCATTAGTTCGTTGCTCTTTTTTGTAGCAGCGTACAGCGATACGGGGTTATCGACTTTGTCATCGGTGCTATACGGTATTTTGGCGTTAGAGCCGTAAACCGACGAACTTGATGCGTAGACAAGATGTCGCACCCCTTCTGCGCCGTTATCATATGAGTGGCGGCATGCCTCGAGAATATTATAAAAACCGATGAGATTGCTTTCTACATAGGCATCGGGATTGGAGATAGAGTAGCGAACTCCGGCCTGAGCGGCGAGATTGACAACAATTTCGGGCTTGAATTCGGCAAATATTTTGTCAATCAGTTGTCTGTCAGCGATATTTCCTTTGACAAACTCCCATTTGCATCCTTTGTTAGCCTCACAGGCTTCCTTTATGCGGGCAAGACGAAATTCCTTGATGCTCACATCATAGTAATCGTTCAGATTATCTATGCCGAGTATGTCTGATGCTGGCTCCTCCTGAATAAGACGCAAGACAAGATTCGCTCCGATGAAGCCGGCTGCCCCGGTAACAAGTATTCTCATAATCAGTCGCGTTTAAAGATGTCACGAGTATACACTTTCTCGGCCACGCTGTCAAGAAGCGCGTCGTACCGGTTGGCGATAATCGCACGTGATTCGTTTTTGAAGCGCTCAAGGTCATTTACGATTTCACTGCCGAAGAATGTTGTGCCGTTTTCCAGAGTGGGTTCGTAAATAATCACTTTTGCACCTTTGGCTTTGATGCGTTTCATGACGCCCTGTATTGATGACTGGCGGAAATTGTCACTGTTGCTTTTCATAGTGAGCCGGTATACGCCTATCACACACTGAGACTCGCGCGTGAGGTCGTAGACACCGTTTTCTTCGTAGTAGCCGGCTTTGCGAAGCACCTGGTCGGCGATGAAGTCTTTACGGGTGCGATTGCTTTCCACAATTGCCGACATCATATTCTGAGGCACATCCGCATAATTTGCAAGAAGCTGTTTCGAATCTTTTGGGAGGCAATAGCCGCCGTATCCGAACGACGGATTATTATAGTGGGTGCCGATACGTGGGTCAAGGCCGATACCGTCGATAATGGCTTTGCTGTCGAGACCTTTGACTTCGGCATACGTATCAAGCTCGTTGAAATAGCTTACACGAAGAGCAAGATATGTATTGGCAAAGAGCTTTACGGCCTCTGCTTCTTTCATGCCCATGAAAAGAGTCGGAATATTTTCCTTGACAGCACCTTCCTGAAGGAGGGCTGCGAAAGTGCCGGCGGCTTCAGTAAGGAAGTCTATGTTGGCTACGGCTTTGATAGCCGCATCTTCTGCGTCATATTCGGGTTTGTCGATTATTTTGGGAATGCCGGCAATAATGCGCGAGGGATACAGATTGTCGTAAAGAGCTTTGCTTTCGCGCAGGAATTCCGGGAAGAAAAGAAGATTGAATTTCTTTATGCCTTTGGCGGCGTATTTTACATAGAGTGAGCGGCAGTAGCCGACGGGTATAGTCGATTTGATTACCATTACAGCATCGGGATTAACCGACAGCACAAGGTCAATCACATCTTCTATGCAGTGAGTATCGAAATAATTCTTCACCGGGTCATAATTCGTCGGCGCTGCTATCACAACAAAATCCGCATTGCGATAGGCTTCGGCTCCGTCCGTGGTTGCAGTAAGATTCAGTTCCTTCTCGGCGAGGAATTTTTCGATATATTCATCCTGTATAGGGGATTTGCGCTTGTTTATCATATCCACCTTCTCAGGGATAATGTCAACGGCTGTTACACGGTTGTGCTGGGCAAGCAAAGTGGCTATGCTCAAACCCACGTAACCGGTACCGGCAATGGCTATGTTGTATTGTGTCATGACTTTAACTAAAAAAAAGCTTGTGACCAGATATAATCTTTTTGTTTTCGACGGTAAAGTTAGCAAAAAGTACGCCGTTATACAAACTTTATCATCAAAACATATCCGATTTATCAGAAGATACTTTTGCCGAGGGGGAATGAAGAAATGTTTTTGTGCATATCGTAGATTATTCGTAATTTTGCATTAACAATAAAAACCGTTTAGCATGGGATTCTTTGATTTCTTCAGCAAAGACAAGAAACAAAACCTCGACAAGGGGCTTGAAAAGACAAAAGAAGGATTTTTGGGTAAATTACGGCGAGTCTTCGCAGGGCGCCGTACCATAGATGATGATTTTCTTGATGAACTCGAGGAAGTCTTCATCACCAGCGATGTGGGCGTAGAAACCACACTTCGCATCATCGACCGCATAAAAGACCGTGCCGCACGAGACAAATATGTGAGCATGGATGAGCTCAACGACCTTCTTTGCGAAGAGATAACGGCTCTTCTGGCAGACCATGGGGATGCCTCCGACAAGATTGAGCCGTTCAAGACTCCCGACTCCAAAAAGCCGTATGTAATTATGGTCGTAGGCGTAAACGGAGTGGGAAAGACCACCACAATAGGCAAACTCGCCTATCAGTACAAGCAGGCAGGCAACAAAGTGATGCTCGGTGCGGCCGACACTTTCAGGGCTGCAGCAATCGAACAGCTCAATGAATGGGCGCGAAGAGCCGACGTACCTATTGTGAAGCAGGAACTCGGGTCTGACGCTGCGGCTGTAGCATTCGATACACTGTCGTCGGCGAAGGCCAACGGCATGGATGTGGTGATTATCGATACTGCCGGACGTCTCCATAATAAAAAAGGCCTTATGGACGAGCTTACCAAAATCAAGCGAGCCATGGAGAAAGTTGTTCCCGGAGCTCCTCATGAAGTTCTGCTTGTTCTTGATGGTTCCACCGGTCAGAATGCATTCGAACAGGCCCGTCAGTTCTCCGAGGCCACACAAGTCACCGACCTTGCCATTACGAAACTTGATGGTACAGCCAAGGGAGGTGTGGTAATAGGCATCAGCGACCAGTTCCATATACCGGTAAAATATATCGGAATCGGGGAGGGTATCAATGACCTTCAGGTGTTTAACAAACGTGCTTTCGTTGAATCGCTCTTCAGTATCAAAAAATAATATATGAAGAAACGTCAGCGGGTAGCCATACTGAGCCTCGGATGCTCAAAAAATCTTGTTGACAGCGAAAGACTTGCGCGTCGTTTTGCCGACAGTGGTGCTGATGTGTATTTTACTGAAGAACTGCCGGTTGACGGTTCGGTGCTGATTGTCAACACATGCGGTTTTATCGGTGATGCGAAAGAGGAATCTATAAATACCCTTCTCGGTGCGATAGAACTGAAAAACGAAGGCAAGATTGCTAAAATCTATGCGATGGGATGTCTTACAGAACGTTATCGCGAAGATTTAAAGAAAGAGCTTCCGGAGCTCGATGGCCTATATGGCAAATTCGATTGGGATGGCATTGTAGAACGTATCACCGCTGAAAATGCCCGAACACCAGCCTGGGCGCGAAATCTCTCGACGTTGCCTCACTATACCTATCTCAAAATTTCGGAGGGCTGCAACCGTTTCTGTGCTTTCTGCGCCATTCCTTTAATAACGGGCCGTCATCATTCGAGGCCCGTAGATGAGATTCTCGAAGAGGTGCGCGACCTTGTTGCCCGGGGCACCCACGAATTTAATGTCATAGCCCAGGACCTCTCTTCCTATGGCAGAGACCTCAGTGGAGACGGCTCCTCTTTTCTCGCACAGCTCATTGACTGTATGGCTCAAATCGATGGTGTTGAGATGATAAGACTGCATTATGCATATCCATCCGACTTCCCATACGATATTCTTCCGGTAATGGCCCGCAACTCCAATGTGTGCAAATATCTTGACATAGCATTACAGCATATCGACAATACTGTTCTTGACAATATGCGCAGGCATATAGATGCCGACGCTACGCGTGCACTTCTTGCCCGTATCCGTCGCGAAGTGCCGGGAATCCATATCCGAACCACGCTTATGGTCGGTTTCCCGGGAGAGGATGATGCTGCGTTCGGACGGCTGCTTGATTTCGTAAAAGAGCAACGATTTGAACGCATGGGTGCTTTCGCTTATTGTGAAGAAGAGGGTACTTATGCAGCCCGCAATCTTGCCGATGTCATTCCGCAGGATGTGAAACAGATGCGTCTCGACCGTCTTATGGAAGTTCAGCAGGAGATTGCATTCGATACCGCATCGGAAAAAATAGGCCGTACCCTGCGCGTGATAATTGATGAATTTGACGGTCAACAATACATCGGACGTACAGAATATGACTCGCCCGAAGTTGATACGCTCGTGTATATACCGTCGGACAGACGACTCAAAATCGGGCGCATATACGATGTTGTGATAACTGCATCCGAAGGTTTTGACCTTATCGGACAAATAAAATGACGGAGCACGAAGCATTTCTTCTTTGTCGGTTTCCGGGAGAGTCCACTTTACGACGCTATGATTTTACTGCGGCTGACTTCCGGAGAGGTTCTCTTATTTTTGGAGATGCCACAGTTACACCTTGGCCAGGATGTTCAGGGAGCCATAAAATGCCGGTAGCTGATTGTTCCACAGATTACAATGACTATTGCTCACGCATCGGTGCTATTATCCGGCATCTTAAAAAAGAAGGTGGCAAGACTGTAGTTGTCCGACAGATATGCGGTAAATTCCTGTCGTTTAATCCCGAAGATATGGCTGTGGAATACTTCGATGCATTTCCTGATGTCTTCTGTTTTCTGTTTTATCATCCATTTACCGGCTGGTGGATGGGCGCATCTCCTGAACTGTTGCTGCAATCCGACTGCGTCAATGCCGTATATACCAGAGCCTTGGCTGGTACGCGTAATATATTGCAGCAAGGAGAGTGGGATAAAAAGAATATAGAAGAACATGCTTTTGTTACAGAAGATATTGTAAACCGCGTAAAATCTGTAATACCTGATTCAATATCCGTCGAGCTATCTCGCCGTAATCTCCGCTACGGCAAAATAGAACATCTTTGTACGGATATAACCATCACTTCCAGTGAAAAAATCGACCCTATGGAGATTATAGGAGCCATTCATCCCACTCCGGCAGTGGGAGGCTATCCTCGTGAGGCAGCCATGCGGAATATAGAGCTTTACGAAAGTTATCCCCGTAATTGCTATGGCGGACATATAGCCGTAAAGACATCAAATGGTATAATAGCTTACGTAATACTGCGCTGCGTGCATTTCGACACCGGAAAATGGGCGGTATATACAGGAAGCGGCATCACTTCGAGTTCAGTTCCACATGATGAATGGATTGAGACCGAAGAAAAGGCTGCTCCGTTAATTTCTCTTCTCTCTAAATATTCATGCAATGAATGATTCCTCTTCGCGTCGGTTAATATTCATAATAACTATTGCTCTCGGGCTGCTGATGCTTCTTTCGGCAATACCGTGGAGTAATCTTACCGGCAATACACTGAAAGACTTCAATCTCCTGAGCGACCTCTTTTCGAACGAACGCCCTGTGTTATCCACTCAGCCAGTCCTTACTTCGGAAATCGAAGAAGTGCTGAATGAGGAGATTCCTGAAGTAACCGATTCAGCCTCCGCGATAGTAAATGAGGCGGTTGTTCCCGTTCCTGTACAGGAAGTTCAGGTAGAAGCAGCTCCGGTTATAAACGGAATTGTCGCCATTGAAAATTACACCGGAGGCGAGCTGCTGTCCAATTTCCGCAATGCTCTTTCTCAAGCCTCGGTACGTACTGTACGAGTGGCCGTGATAGGGGATTCTTTTATCGAAGGTGATATATTTTCACAGGATTTACGGTCGATGCTTCGTGAGAATTATGGTGGTTCCGGTATAGGATTCTCAGCTTTGCATAGCGATTTTCCCGGTTTCCGCCGTACGGTTAAAATGAAGACGTCCGGCTGGGAGTTGCACGATATCCGGACTATGGCTGCCAAAGATTCGTTGCGTCTGCTTTCGGGCGATTATTCCGTCTCATCCGGAAATGCCTCTACTACTTTTACAAGTGGTTCTGCCGGTTCGTGGTCGCGTACGACATTGGTGTATCTCGCCACGGACAGCGGCACTGTGAGTGTCGCTACCGAATCGGCCGAAAAGACAATTACTGCGATTCCTTCGACAGATATTCAATCCATTAGTATTGACGGCAGTACTAATTCCGCTAAAATCACAGCATCGCATGGTGTGATAGCGCTCGGCGCATATCTCGACAGTACTTCGGGTATTCAGGTCGACTGCATGTCAATCAGGGGTAATTCGGGTCTTCCGATGCGCAAACTGAACAGAAATCTGAGTACCCAAATGCGTAACTTGGCCGACTATGACCTCATAATACTTGAATACGGCACGAATGCTGTCAGTGCCGGACAAACCGATTACATCGGATATGCGCAGGCAATGGTACGTTCAGTAGAACGAATCCGCTCGTCATATCCTGCTGCCGATATTCTCATTATGGGAATAGCGGACCGAGGGGAGAAAGTCGGTACGGAAGTAAGTTCCATGGCTGCGTGTGCGGCGATGGTAAATTCCCAGCGTGAACTTGCCCGTAAGACCGGCACTGCTTTCTGGGATACGCGCGCCGCCATGGGTGGCGAAAATTCTGTAGTGGAGTGGAGAAACCGTAAGCTGGTAAATGCCGATTATACGCACCTGAATAAAGACGGAGGGCGTGAACTCGCCCGATTGCTGTTTAATGCCTTAAATCTCGCCGTCAATGAATAAATTGTGGTTACTCGGTCTTTTACTGGCGACGCAGGCGGCTTTTCCGCAGGACGAAGATGACACGCAGCCCGAACTGCGTCTCAATCCAGAGATTGAAAGCTCCGATAGCGCTTATAGGACTATTGATGCAAATCTATATCCTTTTCTACACCCGGAGGCCAACAAAATCGAACTAAACGGTGACGACTGGAATGCCCTTGCCAATAAATTCGCGGCGGCAAGCCGTGGAGACAGTCTTTTTTCGATTGTATATCTCGGAGATTCGCATGTGCAGGCTGATTTTGGGGGAGATATTCTCCGAACACGACTGACGGATGCTTCGCGGAAAGCCGGCCGCGGCATTATTATTCCCTACCGTCTGGCAGCCACCAATCAGCCTAATGATTACAAAATTCAGTCTTCGGCATCGGTAGTCGCATCGAAACTTCTGAAACAGCCCTGGCGTACCGAAATGCCTTTTACCGGAATAGGTGTGCGTCCGTCGGGCAAGACTTTCGGAGTAGATATATCCAGTCGGATGGCTTTTAGCCGCATGCGTATTTTTTATATCGGCGATACACCTCAGGTAGGGTATGTGACAAGCGATGGGACTTCTGTGCATTTTGAAACTGAAAATACGGAAGACGGTGAAATTACTTTGAGTCTCGACCGGTCGTTATGCTGCGCAAAAGTTGACCTTGAAGGTGGGAGCAAAACTGTATATGGCGGATTTGAGATTTTAGGAGACACTATCGGTACAGTCTTGCATTCCATAGGCAACAACGGTGCCACTTACGGCTCTTATAACAGTATTGACGGCTTTGGCGCGGGTATCAGAAAACTGCACCCCGACCTGGTTATTATTGCTCTGGGCACGAACGAGGCTTTCGGTTCGACGACGGCCGAGGATATGGTCGGTGAGGCATCTGTGCTGATTGCCGACATCCGCCGACAGAATCCCGGAACCAAATTCATGATAGTTACGCCAACCGAATGTTATAAAAAGACCTACCGATATGTCAGGCGCAGCAAAAACAGCCGCCGGCGCCGAGTGACGAATACGGTAGTGAATACAAAAGTAATGCGTATGCGCGATGCACTCCGCAATATGGCCGTTGAAGAAGGTGTGCCGCTTTACGACCATTATAGCGTAGCCGGGGGGACCGGTGCTGCCGCCAACATGAAGAAGGCCGGATTGCTCGGCCGAGACGGTGTTCACATGACCGTTGCGGGGTATCAGCTTTTCGGAGGCCTCCTCGCCGATGCGTTACTTGCGCGTCTTTGCAGCCCAGATGATGCAGAAGGAACAAATTGAAGGGGCCGTGTAAAAATTTTTACATAATTTCTTGCAACAATCGAAGCATTGTTATTAACTTCGCAACTGAAAAGGTCGCGCGCTATGATATGCCGCGCCAGATGATGTATAACGAACTACTATTAACAAACATATGATATTCAATTTCCGCATAGTATCCGATGAAGTCGATAACTTCAAGCGTGAGATAGAAATCGATGCCACAGCCACCTTCCTCGACCTCAAGAAGGCGATTTGCGCATGTGTAGGGTATGATGCCACTCAAATGGCTTCTTTCTTTATATGTAACCGAGACTGGGAGAAAGAGAAAGAAATCACCTTTGAGGATATGGGCGTAGATGACGACCAGGATGTGTGGCTTATGGATGAATCGGTGCTTGCCGATTTCATAGAAGACGAAGGTCAGAAACTGCTTTATGTATTCGATTACATGACCGAGAGAATGTTCTTCATTGAAATGACGAAACTCGTCACCGGCAAGACTCTAAAAGACCCCCTCTGCACCCTTTCGCTCGGCACACCTCCGCCCGAAACCGTCAGCCTCGACGATTTCGATGCTAAAATAGATGCAAAGGCAGCCAAAACCGCCGACACATCAATCGATGATATCGATGAGGATTTTTACGGGTCAGAAGGATATAATGATGACGAATTCGATACAGAAGGTTTCGATGAAATGAATTTCAACGAATAAACCGACCCGGAGTTCCGAATTGTCGTATCATATAGAATCATAGGCATCCCGCAAGCGACTGCGCCTGCGGGTGCTGTCATAATTAACAGCAGGTAGTTTTGTGTACAAAGTAAAGGACATTCGATGACCGAATTATTCTCAGGAATTGATGCCGGATGGCTCTATTCAGCGTTTGCATTCATAGCGCTGGGGTCGACTGTGGTGATAATTCTTGTGATTCTTTCCGAGAACCGAAATCCGGTGAAATCCCTTGCGTGGGTTACTGTCCTTCTTCTGCTGCCGGTTGTAGGATTGATTCTTTATCTGTTTTTTGGCCGAAATTTCAAGAACAAGCGAATGATTTCGCGGCGTTCGCGGCGCAGGCTCCGGAAACAGGAACCGCGTGTTGGCGCCGACCCGAGAGAGCAGAATATCGATGAGCGTTCAGTGCAGACCATCACAATAGCGCACACACTCACGGGGGCCCAGTTCTATACGGCCAACACAGTAGAGGCCTTTACAAACGGTACGGATAAATTCAGAGCGCTTGAAGCCGACCTGAGACATGCGCAGAATTCAATCAATATACAATATTATATTTTCGAGGACGACAACATCGGCACCCGCATAGCTTCGATTCTGACCGAGCGTGCACATGCCGGCGTAAAAGTGCGGGTGCTCTACGACCATGTGGGGTCGATAGGCGTGCGGAATAAATTTTTCCGTAAGCTCAAAGAATCAGGCATCGAATGTCAGCCGTTCCTCAAAGTCACCTTTCCTGAGCTCGCTACCCATATCAACTGGCGCAATCACCGTAAGCTCTGCATAATCGACAACTGCATAGGATATATAGGCGGCATGAATATAGCCGACAGATATATCGACGGAGGCAAGACATTCGGACACTGGCGCGACACGCATCTGCGCATTACCGGTCCGGCCGTAGCGGCGCTGCAATATTCCTTTGCCGTAGACTGGAGCTTTACCAAAGGTTCGCTTATAGAAAATGACGCAACGGCAGTCAATACAGCGCCTCGGACCGGCGCAGACGCAATAAGCGGCGTCTGCGCCCAGCTCATTACCTCAGGACCCACATCCCAGTTTGCCAATGTGGGCATGGCATTTCATCATGCCATAGCTTCGGCAAAACGCAGAGTATATATACAGACTCCCTATTTCTTACCAACAGAGGGGCTGCTCAAAGCCCTTCAGGTAGCGGCACTCGCGCATGTCGACGTGCGGATAATGATGCCGGCCAAAAGTGACTCATGGATGCTGACCCATGCATCGAAATCATATATTTCAGAGTGTCTGCGTTCGGGTATAAAGATTTATCTTTATGATACTGGAATGCTCCACTCGAAAATGATGATAGTGGATGACGAACTTGTGTCGGTAGGCTCAACCAATTTCGACTTCCGTAGTTTTGAGTGTAATTTCGAATCAAATCTTTTTATTTACAGCAAGGAATTCAATAACCGCATGCTTGAAATATTCAGGAATGACCTCACACAATGCACACGAGTATCTGCTGCACAATGGAGGAAACGGCGACTGTCGATGAAAGCCGCAGAATCATTTCTGAGACTTCTTAGCCCTGTATTGTAGGGCTTTAAGAGCCAAGCCTACGGTATGTCTTTCATTTCAAAAACATAAAATATGTCTGCAATAAACGTAAACGGCGCAAAAGAGCGCTTCTGTTCGATACTACGGGCTACCGACCGTGAGAATATAGATTATGTGATAGAGGACCTCGAATCCTGGGGCTTCTTCGAGGCACCGGCTTCCTCGCAGGGGCATGGTGCTTATCCCGGCGGACTACTCGAACACTCACTTAACGTGTATGACTCTGCAATGGCAACCCGTCGCGACCTTATAGCGATGCGGCCCGACCTCGAAAAAGAGTTGCCGGAGGCTTCCGTAGCCATATCCGCACTGCTGCATGATATATGCAAATCGAATTTTTACAAACTGTCGCGCAAGAAAAAACGCAATGAAATAGGTATCTTCGAAGATGTGGAAGCCTATGAGATTCACGATGAGATATTCCCGGTCGGACACGGTGAGAAATCTGTGATTATGCTTCTGCAGTCGGGCCTTGACCTTACCGATGAAGAAATCTATGCTATCCGCTGGCACATGGGACCATGGAATCTGTCGCGAGACGATGAACGCTTCTACCGGCAGGCCGGTAAACAATCGCCGCTCCAGCCGCTGATTCATGCAGCCGACACCATCGCTTCGGCTCTTCTTGAGCGTCCCGCGGCAAAATTATGAACTTGCGGACATAACAGTCCGTCTCCGCAGTGAAACAATTCTGATTGGTTCGGATGTATTTCAATTTGCGACGTTGATAAATTTTAACTAACTTTGCAAAGATAATTCACCATTGCAATGAAACAAGTGACTTATGAGGGTCTAACATTCGAGCCCTATATTTCAAAAGAAAAGATAGCAGCACGTGTCGAGGAAATCGGCCGAGAGATTGTTCGTGACTGTGCCGGCAAGCAGCCGCTGTTTGTATGCGTGCTCAACGGTGCATTTCCTTTCGCCAATGATTTATTCCGTGCGACAGAAGAACTTGATTCCGAAATTACCTTTATACGCCTGAAAAGTTATGAAGGCACTTCTTCATCCGGAGCTGTTAAGGAAGTATTGGGTCTGAACGAAAACATCGAGGGACGGACAATCATTATCGTGGAAGATATCGTTGATACCGGCAATACAATCTACCGCCTTGTCAAAGACCTCGAGAAAAAGAATCCGGCAGAAATCAAAATTGCCACACTGCTGTTTAAACCCGACGCCCTCGTGCGTCCTGTCAACCCCGATTATGTAGGTTTCAGCATTCCAACGAAATTTATTATCGGCTACGGCCTTGACCTCAACGAAAAGGCACGCAACCTCAACGATATTTATATTCTCAAAGAAGACTGACATGAACATAGTTATATTCGGCGCCCCCGGTAGCGGCAAAGGCACCCAAAGCGAAAAAATTGTAGAAAAATACGGCCTTTACCATATCTCTACGGGCGACCTTCTGCGCGAGAACATCCGTAAAGGCACACATCTCGGCAAAGTTGCCGACACTTTTATATCCAAAGGTCTGCTCATTCCCGACGAACTGATGATTGAAGTACTTGCCGACCTTTTCAAGAGCGACCCTACGATTCTCGAACGCGGTGTAATCTTCGATGGTTTTCCCCGCACCATTCCTCAGGCCGAGGCTATGGCCGTGATGCTTGGTGAACACAATACTTCCATTCACGCTGTGGTGGGTCTTGAGGTTGACGAAGAAGAACTCATCAACCGTATGATTGAACGCGGCAAATCGAGCGGCCGTTGCGACGACAATCTCGAAACTATCAAGAAACGTCTTAATGTATATCATAAACAGACTGCGCCTCTTCGCGACTACTATGTTAAGGCCGGCAGCTACTCGCGTATTGACGGCAACCGCAAAGTCGACGAAATCTTCGGTGACATCAGCGTTGCGCTGAATCCTCACAAAGACAAGAAATAAATTCTTTAACAGCAGAGAGTGCAGATGGATAAGAAATACGAATTTGAAGAGCCGTTCAACGAAGCTCCGTATACCGACCTTCTGTCGATATACGCGCATAGTTTTGCGGATAACTTCACTCTTCCGGCGCTGACGGATTATATTACTGGCAAAACTATGTCGTACGGCGATATGGCACGTCGCATAGCGCGTCTGCACTTGTTTTTTAAGTCTGCCGGCCTGCACGAAGGCGACAAGGTGGCGCTTTTCGGCAAGAACACGCCCAACTGGGTGATAACGTTCATGGCTGTGATTTCGTACGGCGCCGTAATAGTGCCCGTGCTGCATGACTTCAATCATGCCGATGCGCAGAACATCATAGCCCACTCCGATGCGCTGATGCTTTTTGTGTCGGATGGTCTTTTCCATGAACTCGATTTCGAGAAGATGCCTCAGCTACGCGCTGTGGTATCGCTCGATAGCCGGACTGTAATCGCCGAGCGTGAGCCACTGCATGGGGGAAACAAAAGACATCCTGCAAGCCATAAATCGATTGTGACGAGCCTTACGCGCCAGTTCCGCAAGTGCTATCCCAACGGTTTCTTGCCGTCGGATATAAAATATAAGCACTTCGACCAGTCGCAGACAGCAGTGCTTAATTACACTTCCGGGACAACCGGTTTCTCCAAAGGCGTGATGCTTTCACTTGACAACCTGAGGGGGAACGTAGTCTTCGGAATACGTTCCAATCTGCATTATCAGGGTTCGCGCGCTCTCTCATTTCTGCCGCTCGCACATGCCTACGGCTGTGCGTTCGACATGCTTGTGCCGCTGGCAGTAGGCTCGCATGTGACACTTCTCGGCAAGACTCCCACACCGATGCTTCTGCTCAAGGCTCTGCATCAGGTGAGGCCTTCGCTCATTATCTGCGTGCCGCTGATTCTGGAGAAAATCTACCGCAAGATTGTGGTGCCTCAGATTACCAAAAAGCCCATACGCTGGGTTCTTGCAGTTCCGTATCTCGAAAAAGCAGTCTACAGCATTATACGCTCAAAACTTGTGGATGCTTTCGGCGGTGCATTCGAGGAAGTGATAGTAGGTGGTGCGGCGCTCAACTCAGAAGTAGAAGATTTTCTTTATCGAATCAAATTCCCATTCACTGTCGGTTATGGAATGACCGAGTGTGGGCCTCTTATCAGCTATTCGCCGTGGCGGCGATTCAAAAGGAGTTCGGCCGGACGGTGTCTGAAGAATATAATGGAAGTGAAGATACTGCGTGACGACAATCTGTCGCGTAACTCCGACCGTCCGCAGGGCGAAATACTGGTACGCGGTCTGAATGTGACCAAAGGCTATTACAAGAATCCCGAAGCTACCGATGCACTCCTCGATGAAGACGGCTGGCTGCATACCGGCGATATGGGTTGGATTGGTGACGACAACCGCACGATTTATATACGCGGACGCTACAAAACCATGATACTCTCGGCCAACGGACAAAATATCTATCCCGAGGAAATTGAGGCAAAGCTAAGCAATATGCCTTATGTGAGCGAGTGCCTCGTAGTTGAACGTCAGGGGAGGCTTGTGGCTATCTGTCATCCCGATAATGACGAAGTGAAGCGCGACAACCTCACGGATTCACAGCTTGTAGAGGCAATGGAAACCAACCGCAAGAGCCTTAACAAGATTGTGGCTCCTTATGAGCAAGTGTCGGCAATTGAAATTCTTCCCGAAGAATTTGAAAAGACACCGAAGCGCTCCATTCGCCGTTTTCTTTACAAGTAAGTAATATAAACACATTTTACATAAAAATCCCGCAGATGCCGAAGCGTCTGCGGGATTTAACTGTAATATGTAAGTTTGTATCAGTTTACGCGGAAGCGGTCTGTGCCGTCCTTGAAGAAAGCGACAATCTGACGGGCAGCGGCGAGTCCTGCGTTGAGGTTGGCTTCGGCTGTCTGCGCTCCCATTTTCTTGGGTGTGAAAAACACACGGTCGGCGAATTTCTCAACCAGAACATCGGCATTTCCCGGTTTGACATCAGCCATGTATTTGATGTCGGGGCGAGCTTCGAGAACTTCGGCCAGTTCGGGTTCATTGATTACTTCCTTGCGGGCCGTATTGATGAGTATGGCACCCTTGGGCATACGCTCGATTAGATTGCGGCCGATAGAGCCGACAGTCTCGGGAGTCGCTGGAATATGGATTGACACGATATCGTTGTCAGCATAGAGGTCTTCGAGAGTAGCGGCGCATTTCACGCCCGCTTTTTCCATGACTTCAGCAGGGCAGTAGGGGTCAATGGCGGAGACTTCCATTCCGAAGCCTTTGGCAATCGCTGCCACATGACGGCTCACCTGACCGAATGCCTGGAGACCAATGCGTTTGCCGCTGATTTCAAAACCGGTGGTGCCGCTGTATTTGTTTCGTGCGGCCATTATTGCCAGGCCAATCACGAGTTCGGCTACAGCGTTTGAATTCTGTCCGGGAGTGTTCTCCACTAAAGCTCCGGCAGCCGTAGCGGCCTTGAGGTCGATATTGTCATAGCCGGCACCGGCACGAACAACGATTTTAAGATTCGGTGCGGCATTGAACAGGGCCTCGTCAACTTTGTCCGAGCGGACGATGAGTGCGTCGGCAGTGGCTGCGGCAGCACGCAGTTCGTCGGGCGAAGTGTACTTTTCGAGGAGAGCGAACTCATGTCCGGCTTCTTCGATTACGCGGCGGATGCCTTCGACTGCAGTTTTTGAGAAAGGTTTCTCG
>CAJUKF010000002.1:0-9804 GCA_910587355.1 uncultured Muribaculaceae bacterium | reverse complement strand
GCTACAAGGATTTTCATACGCATCGGCTGTTAGTGGGTTGCTTCAAAGTCGTGCATTGCGTCGACAAGCACCTTCACGCTTTCGATGGGCAACGCATTGTAAAGAGAGGCACGGAAGCCGCCAACAGAACGGTGCCCTTTGATTCCTACGATACCGCGGGCGAGGCAGAAGTCGACGAATGCGGGTTCGAGTTCCTTGTATTCGGGAGTCATCACGAAGCAAACGTTCATAATGGAGCGGTCCGCGGGGTCTGTGACGGTGCCTGTAAACATCTTCGAATCATCGATGGCGCCGTAGAGCATTTTGGCTTTTTCCACGTCGCGACGCTCGAGTTCGTCGATGCCGCCGAGCTGTTTGTAATAGCGGAGGGTCTGGAGGGCGGAGAAAATCGGCAATACGGGCGGAGTATTGAACATCGAGCCTTTCTTCACATGCGTGCGGTAGTCGAGCATCGTGGGTATGGGACGGTCGGTCTTGCCGAGTGCATCCGTGCGGACAATCACGAGAGTCACGCCTGCGGGAGCAAGGTTTTTCTGCGCGCCGGCATAAATGGCGTCATAGTTCGAGAAATCGATGCGACGCGAGAAGATGTCGGAGCTCATATCGGCCACCATGCGGCACGGCACATTGGGGTCTGTACGGATTTCGGTGCCGTAGATGGTATTGTTGGTGGTATAATGGAAATAATCGGCATCGGCCGGAACGACGAAATCTTTGGGAATATATGTGTAGCCGGCTTCTTTCGACGAAGCTACAACGTCGACTTCCCCGAAGAGACGGGCTTCCTTTATGGCGTTCGAGGCCCATGTGCCGGTATCGAGGTAAGCGGCTTTCTTGACAAGAAGGTTATAAGGAATCATGGCGAACTGCAGCGATGCGCCGCCGCCAAGCCAGAGAACCTCGAATCCGGCAGGAATCTCAAGGATTTCTTTTACCAGCGCCGTAGCTTCATCGATTACAGCCTGGAATTCCTTGCTGCGGTGACTTACTTCGAGCACCGACAGACCGGTGTCGGCAAAGTTGAGGATAGCATCGGCGGTATTCTGTATGGTATACTCGCTCAGAATTGACGGCCCTGCATAAAAGTTGTGTTTCTTCATCGGTTTTGTTTTTAGTTCAAAGATTAAAGCTTCTCGGAAGCCTTTGCTTATATCGCAAAATTATGTAACATTTTTCAAATCCGCAACATTTGATGCTTATATTTTTCCCATGCGTGACAGGCAGAAAAACGATAAATTTTTATAATGATAAAATTTGGCGGAATAAAATAAAAAGTGTACCTTTGCGCCGCAAATCAATACAAAACCAAATTAAATAATCAAATGGCAACAAAAATCAGATTACAACGTCATGGTCGCAAGAACTATGCGTTCTATCCCATTGTTATCGCCGACAGCAGGGCACCACGAGATGGTAGATTTATTGAAAGGATAGGTTCCTATAATCCGAACACTAATCCTGCTACAATTACTCTCAACTTCGAGCGGGCTTTGTATTGGGTGACAGTCGGCGCTCAGCCTACCGACACAGTACGTTCTATCCTCTCCAACGAGGGTGTACTCCTTATGAAACACCTCCTCGGCGGTGTGGCCAAGGGTGCTTTCGACCAGGCAGAAGCAGAACGTCGCTTCAACGACTGGAAGGCTAAGAAAGACGCCAAGACCAATGCTGTAAAGACCAGCGAGGCTAACCAGCGCGAACTCACCGCCAAGCAGCGTCTTGAAGCAGAAACAGCCAAGAACAAAGCTAAAGCTGAAGTCGTGGCTAAGAAAAAAGCCGAAGCAGCAGCTGCAGCCGCAGCCGCCGAGGCAGAAGCAGCTCCCGCTGCTGAAGAAACCGAAGCTCCCGCCGCAGAATAAGCAGCCAAGCGCTTCACAATACTTGAAAAGGGTGTGTCCGCAATTTTTTGCTTGACACACCCTTTTGCAAATTTTCGACCTCTAAAATGAAAAAATTTAAAGAATACAACGGTTTAAACCTCTCGCAGCTCAACAAAGACATGCTCGCACAATGGAACAATGAGCATCTTTTCGAGCAGAGCATGAATTTCCGTGAGGGTGCTCCTTCATATGTGTTTTTCGAAGGACCGCCTTCTGCAAACGGCATGCCGGGTATTCACCATGTGATGGCCCGTACTATCAAAGACCTTTTCTGCCGCTATAAAACCATGAAAGGCTTCCATGTGAAGCGCAAGGCCGGCTGGGACACTCACGGACTGCCCGTGGAACTCGGTGTTGAAAAGGCCCTCGGTATCACCAAAGAAGATATCGGCAAGAAAATATCGGTGGACGAGTACAATGCCGCCTGCCGTCGCGAGGTGATGAAATATACCCGCGAGTGGGAAACCCTGACAAACGAAATGGGTTACTGGGTGGATACTACAGACCCTTATATCACATACGACAACCGATATATAGAGACTGTATGGTGGCTGCTCAAGCAGCTCCATAACAAGGGGCTGCTTTACAAGGGCTATACAATCCAGCCTTATTCGCCTGCCGCAGGCACCGGCCTCAGCTCGCATGAGCTCAATCAGCCGGGGTGCTACCGCGACGTGAAAGACACGACATGTATCGCACTGTTCGACATTACCGACCCAAAACCCGAGATGACAGGGTGGGGCAGGCCTTGCTTCATTGCATGGACAACCACTCCGTGGACCCTTCCGTCGAACACAGCGCTTTGCGTCGGTCCGACAATAGATTACTCCGTCGTACGCACATACAATCCATATTCGGGCGAAAAAGTGACTGTGACACTTGCGACAGCACTGATTGACAGTGTATTCAACCCGAAAGCAAAAGAAATCGCACTCGACCAGTATCAGAAAGGCGACAAACTCGTGCCTTATGAGGCAGTAGCGTCATTCAAGGGTACAGACCTCGTCGGAATGCATTACGAACAGCTTCTTCCGTGGGTGAATCCCGGCGAAGGCGCATTCCGTGTGATTCCCGGAGACTATGTGAGCACGGAAGACGGTACGGGTATCGTGCATATCGCCGGTACATTCGGTGCCGATGACCTCCGTGTATCGCGTGCAGCCGGTGTTCCGCCACTGCATATGATTGACAAGGGCGGCAATATCCGTCCTATGGTCGATTTCTCCGGCCGATTCTTCCGCATCGAAGACCTCGACCCTGAATTCGTTGCCAAAATGGTCAACGAACCTCTCTACTCACAGTGGGCCGGCCGCTATGTGAAGAACGCATACGACCCCGAGGCAACCGAAGAGACCGAGACACTCGACGTGGCTATCTGCATGGACCTGAAGGCTTCAGGAAAGGTATTCAAAATCGAGAAACACGTTCACTCGTATCCTCACTGCTGGCGCACGGACAAGCCAGTGCTTTATTATCCGCTCGACAGCTGGTTCATCCGCTCGACTGCCGTTCGCGAGCGCCTTATGGAGCTCAACGACACCATCAAGTGGAAACCTGCCTCAACAGGCAGCGGCCGATTCGGCAAATGGCTCGAGAATCTTCAGGACTGGAACCTCTCGCGCAGCCGTTACTGGGGTACTCCTTTGCCGATATGGCGCACTGACAGCGGCGATGAGGAACTCGCTATTGAAAGCGTAGAGACACTTTACAATGAAATCGACAAGGCTGTCGCCGCCGGGTTCATGAAATCGAATCCTCTCCGCGACAAAGGTTTCGTGCCGGGCGACTACTCGGCTGAGAATTATGCCAAAATCGACCTTCACCGTCCCTATGTCGACGATATCATCCTTGTGTCGCCGTCGGGCAAGCCGATGAAACGCGAGACCGACCTCATTGACGTATGGTTCGATTCGGGCTCAATGCCTTACGCACAGATTCACTATCCCTTCGAGAATAAAGAAGCTTTTGACCGCGGCGACCTCTTCCCCGCCGACTTCATTGCCGAAGGTGTCGACCAGACCCGCGGCTGGTTCTTCACGCTTCACACTATCGGCACAATGGTGTTTGATTCCATTGCCTTCAAGGCCGTGATTTCGAACGGTCTTGTGCTTGATAAAGTGGGCGAGAAGATGTCGAAGCGCAAGGGCAATGCGGTTAATCCGTTCGAGACAATCGATAAATTCGGTTCCGACCCTCTGCGCTGGTACATGATTTCATGCTCGTCGCCTTGGGATAACCTCAAATATGACAATGACGGTGTCGCCGAAGTTTCGCGTAAATTCTTCTCGACACTTCAGAATACCTACAACTTCTTCGCAATGTATGCCAACGTCGACGGTTTCACCGGCGAGGAGGAAGCTGTGGCATTATCGGAGCGCACGGAGCTCGACCGATGGATTATCTCTCTGCTCAATACTCTGGTCAGGACAGTCGAGACATCGCTTGACGATTACGAGCCCACCAAAGCCGCCCGTGCAATCAGCGAATTCGTGCTCGACAACCTCTCCAACTGGTATGTGCGTCTCAACCGTAAACGTTTCTGGGACCGCGGTCTCACACGCGACAAGCTCGCCGCATACCAGACTCTTTACACCTGTCTGCTCACAGTGTCGAAGCTCATGGCACCAATCGCGCCATTTTTCGCCGACCGTCTTTTCCGCGACCTTACAGAAGGTCAGGATGTGAAATCAGTTCATCTGGCCGACTTCCCCGCCTACGATGCCTCGGCAGTCGATAAAGAACTCGAGGAGCGCATGGACATCGCCCAGATTCTGACATCGCTTGTACTTTCTCTCCGCAAGAAAGCGAACATCAAAGTACGTCAGCCGCTGTCGAAGATGCTTGTGCCGGCAGCCGACGAAGAGACCATCGCGCGTATCAAGGCCATTTCCGACATTGTCACTACCGAGGTCAATATCAAGCATCTTGAAATCGTGCCGCCTGAAAACGAGATTTTCGTCAAGCGTGTGGAGCCCGACTTCAAGAAACTCGGTCCGAAATTCGGCAAGCAGATGAAACTCGCCGCGGCCACTCTCAAATCTCTCGACAGAAGCCGCATCGCCGAACTCGAACGTAACGGCTCAATCGTACTCGAGCTTGACGGCAACAGCGTGTCAGTGGATATCGCCGATGTAAAAATCATCTCGGAAGATATGCCCGGCTGGCTCGTAGCCAACGAGGGAGCCCTCACTGTCGCCCTCGATATCGACATCACTCCCGAACTCGTCCGCGAAGGCATCAGCCGCGAAATCATCAACCGTGTGCAGAATATCCGCAAGCACCGCGGCTACGAAATCACCGACCATATAAGCCTGCAGTTCCTCCCTTGTCCCGAAATCGAGGACGTAGTGAAGGACTTCGGTGCCTATATCGGCAATCAGGTGCTCGCCGATGCGGTGACTATCGCCGACCCGGAGAATCCCAATGAAGTTGAAATTCTGGATATCGATGACCTCAAACTCGGAGTAGTCATCAATCCTGCCTAAATCAAACTACCACGGGTGTGGCAGAATTCATTTTGACGATGAATCCTGTCACACCCTGCTAAACTGACAAATAGAAATATGAGCGAACAACTGCGCTATTCCGACGCTGAGCTTGAAGAATTCCGCCAGATTATTTTAGCCAAACTTGAAACCGCCACAGCCCTCTACGAAGAGCTGTGCTCCTCGCTGCGAAACAACGAGGGCAACGACATAGCAGATACCTCTCCCACGTTCAAAACCCTCGAAGAAGGCGCAAGCACTCTCGAACGTGAAGCGAACGCACGTCTTGCCGAGCGTC
Source organism: uncultured Muribaculaceae bacterium (assembly GCA_910587355.1). GTDB lineage: Bacteria > Bacteroidota > Bacteroidia > Bacteroidales > Muribaculaceae > CAG-873. The sequence continues at coordinate 4,141 of CAJUKF010000002.1, read as the reverse complement.
AGCGCCAGTTCATAGGCCATCTCCGCAAGGCCCTTGAACGCATTGACAACAAGACATACGGCATCTGCCGAGCCACGGGCAAACTCATACCCAAAGAAAGACTTCGCGCCGTACCCCACGCCACACTCTGCGTAGAAGAAAAAGACAAACCCAACCACTGATTCCATGCAGCTTCAGAAAAGTCTAAAACTGTCGCTCACGGCCTGGATAATCATTGCCGCGGTCATAATACTTGACCAGGCGATGAAAATATGGATAAAGACTTCTTTTTACCTCGGCGAGGATTTGGAGATTCTGCCGTGGTTTCATCTGCGTTTCATACAGAACAACGGCATGGCATTCGGCATAGAGCTCGGAAGCAAACTGTTTCTCACGTTTTTCCGCATTGTGCTTGTCTGTCTGCTCGTATGGTATATCCTGCGTCTGATTCGCAAGGCGTCCGTACCATGCGGATATATGGCATGCCTGGCTCTGATTACAGCCGGCGCATTCGGCAACATCATCGACTGCGTATGCTATGGCGAGATTTTTACGAATCCTTATCCTCCTACGGTGGCCCGGTTGGTGCCGTGGGGAGAGGGCTACGGAGGTGTGTTCCACGGACTTGTGGTCGACATGCTTTATTTTCCTCTCTTCACTTTCACATGGCCGTCGTGGATGCCATGGTTTGGCGGACATGAATTCTCGTTCTTCGACCCTGTATTCAATATAGCCGATGCCGCAATCACTGTGGGCATGATTGCAATCGTTCTCTTCTATACCCGGTATATAGGTGATGAGAAAAAAGAGAAGAAAGCTGCTGAGTAGTGCGTTGGCGTGCATCGCGCTGTGCGCCTGCAACAAAGTGCCATCCGAGGTAATTCAACCCGACGAGATGGCGCTTCTGATGGCAGATGTCCACACCGGCGAGGCCGTGGTTGAACTAAACTGGGACCAGTTCCGCAGTGATTCGGCCAAACAGGTCCTCAAAGAGTCGGTCTACGCCGCACATGGAGTCACCGCCGAGCAGGTCGATTCGTCGCTCGCATGGTATGGCCGTAACATCACCTATTACATGGATGTCTACGACAACACCATTTCCATACTGGAAAAACGTCTCATAGAGCGCGGCAATAAAGTGGCGGCGGCCGCTGCGATGTCGGTCGCCGGAGACTCGGTCGATGTTTGGACGGGTCCGCGTTTCATGCGTATTTACGACCGTCTCCCGTCGAAAAACGTGCTCTTCGGATATGAGCGCGACCGCAACTGGGAGCGCGGTGATATATATACCTGGCGCGCGAAATTCTTCAATAACTCCGACGGTACAATCTGGCAGATTGTCGCCGAGTACAGCGACGGTACGATAGAATTCATTGAAAACGAAGTGCGCGGCGAAGGCTGGAAGGAGATTGAACTGATTTCAGACTCGACTGCCGACCTGACTCGCGTCTATGGTTTTCTTGAACCGAACAATACACCCGGAACAACAATGGCTCTCGACAGCATGGAGATTGTGCGTAAACGCACAAACAAAGACAATTATTCGCGCAGATATATGTTAAAACGTCTGCGTGGCGTGTTGCCGGAAGTTAAAATCGATACTGCGGTGACAGCATCGGAAACTGTTGCCGACACCTTGTCCGTTAAATAAATGAAGGGATATAAAAAAGTGCTCGCCCGCCGTATAGAATTCGGTGGCACGGTTTATAATGGCCTTGTTACTGCTGAAGCAGTAAGGGACATAGAAGGACGGTGGCATATAAATATCGGTACTTTCAACGGGGAAACACACTCTACGGTTTTTCATGACGGAACACTAAAAATAAACTGCGCCGACGGCTATGACGAGGCCATCGGCGCAGCAGAAGAACCGGAGTTCGTACTAGTTTAACTTTGGAACTTCCCTGTAAGGTATTTTTGAAAAATGCACGTCAATGGCGAATATGGTATATAGTGGCCGAAATACGGTCTAAAAGATTAGTCTTTGCGCCATTACATGTTGGGTTGTCTAAAAGTGGTGCCATGTTCAATCTAAACGACATCCATTGAGTCAATGTTTCTATTGCGTCTGTTTTATTGGAGAGTTGAAAGCTGTTTTCTACCATTTCATTTTTCTCCCAATCAAAACGCTCAGTACTAATAAAATGGATGGTTGATTCAAGTTGTTTTAAAGATTCCACAGATTCTATTGCCGATAGACTGAACATGTTACTATATTCAGTCAAGTCAGCTATTCTAATCTTAACTATTTTTGACAATGTAATAGAGACCTCATCCGCGGCAGCACTTCCCGTGACATTGATTCTAAAAGAGGAAATAATTTAGCAATAAACCTTAACCATGCATCATCCTCCATTTCAATCAAGTGAGAATATTCTACATTTGAATTAATATTCTTTTGTATAGAAAACATAGAAGCAACCCCAAATTAAGCCATGCAGCTTCGCCACTCGCTGCAGTGCAATTGTTATTTTTAATTTCAGGAATTATATTCTTGCTAATATAATCCAAGCAGAATTAATTTCTATATGACGTCTATTGAGATTAGATAAATATATCAAATCTGTTTCTTTATACCATATACGGTATTTTTCGCCATCCGTTATAGAATCAGAGTAATAAATATTTGATATCATTGCCAAATTAGAGGCAAATGAAAACAAGTCACTATCCATAATGCACGTATCAGGCAAATAACAGAACTCATTATTAATGACAGTATCTGTTTCCCAATTAGGATAAGAGGGTTCATTGGATTCTTGCTTACGGCCCACACCCTAAAGTACAAAGTAATATTAAACTGAAAATAATAATATGTATTTCATCATTCGAACTGTTTTATGTGTTCATTCCATTTAGTTGTGAAGTTTGGATAGGTGAATAGTTCTTCATAAGAGCAACTGTCGGAAAGAATGAGTTCTGCTTCCTCATTACTGCATACACCCATGTTTTTAAATTCATTTTTGAGAAGAATTAGGTGAGAACGCTGAAAACGAGAGGTTCCGTTTTCCCATATTGCTTTTTGTTTATCGGAAAGCATATTTGCTATTTCATCCCTTTTCGCGATAAAGTCATTCCATGCCTGTTTAAGACCTTTCGCTGCTTGGAAATCTGCTTTTTCATCGTAATGATCTAGTGTTTTTTCTTCCATTAGTAGTTCTCGAGGAATAAGCTCATTCAGGATGTGAGAATATTCTTTTTCAATGAGAGTATTTGATAATTTAATATATGAAGCCCGTGGGCGATAGTGATTATCAACTAATGAGAAATATAGGTCCTTTAGACTTTTATTTCTATCTATATAGACTGCATAAGAAGTGTTGTTATATTGAATGAAACTGAGTGACCCGCTATAACCTGCATCCTCAATATGAGTTTTTATAAATTTATGTTGTGCAGATATTAAACTATCTGTGACGATTTTTTCTTCATGTAATAATATTGAAAATTCATTATTTGACATCTCTGATATTCGTTGAAATAAATAATTATTTAGGAATCCTATTTGCTTTTGACTAATTTCAAATCCATGATTAAATTGGTAATAATCTTCGTTTTCGTTACAGTCAAAAATTAAATGTAATAAACTGTCAATCTGTGTATATCTTTTAATTGCATTTTCAGGTACACTTATTCTGTTATTGCGAATGTATTGAAAAATGCTATCCTCAATAAACTTAAAGAGTGAATCTTCATCTTCAAAATCCCCTGATAGCAGACTATTATCTTCCTTAATAATAGTATCAAATATTATCGCATCATCAATATTTGAATGCTGCGTACGCTTACACCCAAAAGCACAGAACAATGTCAATCCGATTATATAGATTGGTAATCGCTTCATATCCATATCATAAAACCTGCGAGTATTATAATTGTTAGCATCATTTATAAATTTTAATTCGTTTACTATTTGCGTGTGAAGGTTTCAATTATGCCTCCAATGGTGTTAAGAGTATTGCCATTCAGCACTACTATTGATTTGTGAACATGGACGGTCAATGAATCCGATGAGAGTCTGCAGATAGTCCACCGCTCATTTTTTGATTCAGGCGTATAGGCCTGTGGATAGAAGCCATAAAGCACTACCGAATTTTTATCGGCAAAATTTAAGTACATGACAAAAATTTGAAAACATCGAATTTTGGGGTATAAGTCGGGC
>CAJUKF010000001.1 GCA_910587355.1 uncultured Muribaculaceae bacterium | reverse complement strand
GATAACACTATGCTCCGACATCATCGCTCACCAACCGGAAAAATCCGCTGACCCCCATATTCCTCCCGGAATATCATGCCGAATGCAAGATAATTACATATCCACGGGCATCTACCGTTGCTCAACCCTTGACATCTAATTGAAAAGTTTGCGAGACATTTCTGCTTGTCAAGAATCAGCGCGGATAAACGCTTTCTTATGTTATTTCACCACATCCCGCTCCGCTTAACCCCAGACCGGGGCTTCTGCGAGGCGGTCTGCGACTGCAAAGTTATAAATTATTTTGGAATATTTAGCAACTATGCTAAAAAACATATTTTCACTCCATTGCAAAATGAAATCTCTCCCGAACTCCGCAAATCCGGAGCCCGGGAGAGGATAAATCATCAGAAGACCTCCTCCACAGGAATATTCTCAGCGTCTTCGAAGACTGACTTTAGCATTCGGTCAGTTATTTCAGCAACCTCCTCAGGCGTATATCTAAAATTTATTTCTCTGCCCGTAGTGGCGCTTCTGACTCGAAGAACCATACCGCCTTGAGACTTCTTGATTTCCTTCATAAGAGCGATGCCGTTTTCGTCAGCGTTGCTTAGCAGGCTATTTTTTATTTGCTCTTTATACTCCGCTTTATTTTTTCTGAACAATGACAGCAGATACGGCTCCTTATCATTGATTCTGAGGAAGAAAACCAGATACCCGTCTTCAATACCGCTCGAATCACATACAAGCCTCTTTCCGGCTGGCAGCGGACACCGCTCAGTGAAATCCCGGCAGGCCTTCACAAGGCGCATCTCGGCTTTATCCCTCCCGAAATCACAGGCAATGAACATGAGAGCAAAAAAACATATCGATAACGGCAGAAATATCTTCTTCATCATATTTGTTCAAAATTGATTATATATAGTACTGACAATATCATTTTTTGTCTGAGGACATAGCCTCCTTCATCTCAGTCTCCATTACGGCAAGTTCCTCCGGAACAAATGTGAAGACTACTTTTCGACGGGTGAGCGCACTCGTGAAACGATAAACCATATTCAGTTTAGCCTTTTGCATCGCCTCCAGAAAAACAATGCTTTCCTCACTCGCATCTTTTATATGCTCATTCCAGATATATTCTCTCAATTCCGGCTTATGAGTCAAATAAGAGAAAAATACAGTCATGTCCTCCTTGTCTTTTACCGTGTAATATAAGATAAGGTCTTCCCCGACAATCCTTACCGAATCTAAAATTGAATAATCGCTTTCTTCACAGGGACATTTGGCGTTCATATCGCTCATTACTATTGTAAGCACTTTGCGAGCTTTATCCCTCTCCGAATCGTGAGCAATAACAGAAAGTGCAAAAGAGCATGCGATAATAAACAGAAGTATCTTCTTCATACAGATTTTGAGAATTGAGTTCAGGTCTGCCACACAAAGTTATAAATATTTTTCGAGCCTCAATGTGAATATGATAAAGAATGCCTACCTTTGCACATATCGTACCCCTCGCATGCCTTCCCCCAATGGGGACTGCGTTCTGAATTTATTTGTGAATCCATGAATCCAGACACCTTTCTGTCCGCAAATCCTCCGGCATCTTATCCAAAGAAAAGATATTATACTCTCGACATTGCCCGTGCAATTGCAATAATCCTCGTTGCAGTCGGACACTTCAATATTGAGCCAATGCCGCAGTTCTACAGATATCTGATTGATGTCATCTATACTTTCCACATGCCGCTCTTTATGTTTGTAAGCGGTTTTCTGTGTATAGCCACAATGAAAAAGACATCATACATGAAGTTCATCTCAAAAAAGTTCTTCAGGCTGATGGTTCCGTATTTTGTCACTTCAGTCATAATCATATTCATCAAACTGTTGACCGAAAAAGTGCAGCCGGTCGACCATCCTGTCACAGTCAGCGATTTTATTGAAATCCTGTGGCTCCCCAAAGCAGGCTACTTCCTGTGGTTCGTCTATGCCCTGTGGTGGATGATGGTAATCGTTCCTCTTTTTGACACCCCCGCAAAACGCCGCGTGTTTCTTCTTATTTCAGTCGTCCTGTTTCTCATTAATCCATATTTCCCCCGCCTCTTCTGCCTGCATGAAACCGCACGTTTCATGATTTATTTTGCCTCGGGATGCGTGGTGTATGACATATTAAAGAAGATTCCGGTCAGAGCCCTCTGCCTCACATCATTTTTCGCCTTCCCCGTATTGTCCGTCATACTGATAATCAACCCTATTGCTGTTATCTCTCAATCATGGCTGCTGTTGCAATTATTTATCCTTGCGACGGCCTTCAGCGGCATCGGATTTACTTTAGCGGTCTCCAATGCCTTGGAAAATCATGCCGCCCCGAAGATAAGGCGCATCCTCTTCAGCCTTTCCACAGCCTCCTACATCATCTATCTCTTCCACACCACATTCATGGGATTCTCTAAAGCGGCATTGACAAAAATCCACTTTTTCCAATCCGGAAATCTGATGGTGCATTACTCTGTCGCTGAATTAATCGTCCCTCTTTTCTCAGGTGTTGTCCTTTCTTATCTCCTCTATAAATATATCCTCACCAGATACAATATTACCCGAAAGCTTTTCGGACTTTAGCATCTTCTGCATTCCTTTTGCTTTGCAATGCAAAAATTATTACGGAGCCTATAAATCCGATAAAGGGATTATTATTCCGTATAGGCTGTTTTTTCCATAGATTATAAATCGTTGATGAGTTGCAAAAACAATGATTATTGTCACAATTTACGCAAATAATCCCAGATTTTGAGCATAAATCATCAGACGGACATAATTCCATTCATCTTATGACGGCATACGGCAAAGCGGTCAGAAGATGCGACTGTGCTTGCGGTAGAAGTACAAAAGGGCACGGATATGGAGCATGGAAAGGCGGCTGAAGCGTTGACGTGAAGTGGCACGCTGCCAGTCGTGGATGATGCAGACGGCAGGGGCATAGATTACACGGAGCCCCTGGGCGCGAACCCGGAGGCAGAAATCGGCGTCTTCGGGGCCGTAGAAGATATGCTCGTCGAACGGTCCGACCAGCTGCTGGGTCTCTCGGCGAAACATCTGACAGGCACCCATCACGTAGTCCGGTTCACATTCTCTGGGCGGCGCGGCTTCATCGTGGCGACGCCAGTGCTGCGAAATAAAGTGACGCAGTTTGATTCCTAAGCCGGGATACGGTTTTGCGCTCTCCTGCAGAGTACCTTCCGGTGAATGGAGAGCCGGGGCTATCAGTCCGATTGTGGAATCGTTCATCAGTCGATGATAAAGATAGCGGATGGCATCAGCACTGACTATCGTATCGTTGTCAAGAATCAGTATCGCATCACGAGAGGCAATGCTCAATCCTGCGTTGCGTCCGGCAGCTACGCCAATATTGCGGTCAAGACATCTGTAAGTAAGGCGTTTTCCCCAACCGAGACACATTGCGGCCACAGCTTCATCCGTGCCATCGGTCGACCCGTTGTCGATGATTATCACCTCTGTCTCTGATTCTTCGCGCATCAAATCGCGTAGCGAAGAAAGCACCCGCACGGTATATGCTTTCTGGTTGCATGTCAGTATGACAATTGAGAGGTTCAGCATACAAAAACAGTAATGTCAATGGAACAGTTTGAGTTTCAAAGCCTTGAGCGAGGCCTTGAATTCAGAGAAGGATGAGAATCTGACAATCTGCTTCGCGATAAAGCGAGGCGAGAGATAATAGCTGAGATTATTGCGGAAAAGAAGTCTCTCCATTTCCTCTGCTGTAAGATGCGGAAGATTGAGAATAGACTCCTGCTGCACGTCGGTGGGACGATATTCACCGCCTTTAATCCAGCCGTTTTCCTTACAGATGCCATAATATTCAGTTCCTGGGAAGGGAGACACAATGTTAAACATCACCTGGTCAACATTGAGTTTCTTTGCCTCGCGAAAGGTGTGCTTCACTGTTTCGCGAGTTTCTAATGGAGAGCAACCAATCAGAATGTTCAGTTTCACCGGCACGCCATATTTCTTCAGCAACCCTACGGCGCGGTAGATATCATCCGGTGTTATTCCTTTCTTGACATATTTAAGGATTTCAGCATCAAATGATTCCACCCCCAAATCCACGTAGCGGCAGCCGGATTCCGAGAGCATCCTGGCTATCGGCTCCGTAATAGCGTCAACACGTGCCTGGCAACCCCACACGATGCCGTATTTGCGAAATATGGCGCACAGAGCAGCGGTGCGTTGCTCATTCCAGATGAAATTATCATCCATAAATCCGATTGCCTTGTATCCTTGCGCCACAAGCTGGCTGAGTTCCTTATCGACACTTTCGGGTGTGCGGAAACCAATCGTGGGCTTATGGCCGCCGTTGTTGGCTTTGTATTCAATCTCACGGGCGAACGTGAGCGACGACGGCACACAGTAGATGCAGTGATACGGACAGTTGCGCGAAGTGAACATCGTAGTGTAAGGGCCGGTCTTCAGCTTCGGGTTATGATATATTCGGTCACCGAGTAAATCGCGCGCGGGGAAGGGGAAAGAGTCAAGATTCTTAGCCAGAGGACGGGGCGGATTGCTGACCAGCTTACCATCTTTAAGATAGGAGATACCCTTCACGCCATCGAGCGGCTGATGCATCGCAAGGCTGCGCACCAGCTCGAGCGCAGACTCTTCCGGTTCACCTCTCACCACGTAGACATTCGCATCAGCCATACACTTTGAGGAATAGAAGGTCGGGCCCGGCCCTACAAAGACCACCGGGGTCTCCTTGCGGTAACGCCGCAGGATAGCGAGAGCGTGCGAATCACTTGTTATCGAAAGATTCACGGACCAGATGAAATAGAAATCGCTATCGTCGGATGACACGAACTCATCATAGTCAGACTGTGGCAAGAGAGGATACACGAAATCACGCAGGACACATTCGCAGAGAAGATTCTCGCGCAGATATGCGGCAAGCGTTAATTCATATATGTTTATCATCGGATATACGATACGCGTGCACCCTGCAGAGCGTTCGGCAGGCTGACGGTTGTCATAGCACGGGGGCACCAAAAAAGTAATTTTCATGGGATAAATAATTGGTAAATCACCTGTGTAATCCGACAGGCATATTACTATTTTTTTCGTTCACTCTTTCTTTTTAGAGAGAATGGCCTTGTAGTGCTCCGGCGCAAGAATCACCTCATATGCAGCAGCCAATGTGCTGTCCGACGGGAGGGTGCGCCGCACACGGTCGGCGTCACTGAAATACCGCAGGGCAAGCTCATTGTCGATAATTTCAATTATGTCCTTGCGGTTGAGGTCAAGGTCATGGCTGAGGTCATGATGCAGCATTTTGCCGAGTATGTCGAACTGTGCGGCCACCGAATCCGTCATATATCCTTCGGTCTCGGCCGCCTCGCGCAGATACTGCAGCCCCGACTCGCACTGCTTGTCATATTTGAAGCGCGAAGGGTCAATCGACGCCTTGAAAGCCTCGAACATCTCGTCAGTCACGCGCAGCGAATCCGGCGAAACCGAATCCGGATGCTCCGCATAGTACTTCGTGGCATAGTCATAAGCCCAGAAATCCGCCACGATATTGTATAGCAGACGGTTTCCGTCGGGAGTCGTCACATGCACATCGGGAGTAATGCCGCCGCCGTCGCGTACGATTCGTCCCGCACGTGTGGCGAATTCATGCGTCAGCGAGTCAGGCGTACGCGCCGGCGAACCGTCGGGATTACGGTGCGAATAGTCGAGTGCCTGAATCAGACGGCCCGAAGGAATGTAGTAGCGGCCTGTCGTGATTTTGAGCAAATCATCGTAAGGCAACGGACGTGTGGTCTGCACCAGGCCCTTGCCGTACGAGCGCTCGCCGACTATCACGGCACGGTCGAGGTCTTGCATCGAACCCGACAGAATCTCCGATGCGGATGCGGTGTTCTCGTTGATGAGAATGGCAAGCGGCAGCTTAAGGTCAAGGGGCTGACCCGTAGTCTTGAACACACGCTCGTCGTGAGGGTTACGCCCCTTCGTGCGCACTATCTCAGTCCCTTTCGGCACGAAATACGACGCAATCTGCACCGCGCTCTCGAGCAGGCCGCCTCCGTTGTCGCGGAGGTCAATCACGATACCCTTCAGATTCGGATTTCGGAGCATTGACAGAACGGCGTCACGCACCTCGCGCGCGCTGTTTTCGTTGAAAGTGGTGAGCTTTATGTACCCCACGCCGTTGTCGGCCACTCCGTAGTAAGGCAACGGATTGATTTTGATATCACTGCGGATGATGTTGAACGACAGCAGCGAATCGGCCACATGAGGACGTCGCACGTCGATTTTCACCTCTGTTCCGGCCTGTCCCCGGAGCCGTTTGCTCACATCGCTCACCGGAGTTTTCGATGTGATTGAGTCACCGTTGATTGCCAGAATGATATCCCCGGCGCGAATCCCCCCTTTGCGGGCCGGTGAACCCCATTGAGGCTCACTGAATATGGTTATATCCCCGCGCCGCGAGATAAAAGAGCCGATGCCGGCGTATTTGCCTTCCGAAATCGACAGAATCTCGTCCTGGTCGCCGGCAGGATAATACTCTGTATAAGGGTCTATCTGATACAGGAGCGCTCCTATGGTCTTGTCCATGATTGTGTTGGCGTCGAGCGTGTCGACATAATTGGTCTGAAGCTCCTTTACGATAGTGTTGAAGGTGCCGAGCTTGCGCGAAAAACGGTCCTTTCGCTCGCCGCGCGAGTCATTGGCCGCGATAGCAGCTCCTATGCAGAGTATGATGGCGATGATGCCGAGTATTCTTTTCATAATGCTATGGTCGAAACGTGGGTGTTTAATTCTATAACAAGTAAACGGGCCGAAAAATTGTTGCGGCGCACAATTTATTTACACGCCACCGCTTTTGCCTGCCTCCGGTCGGCCTCGAGTTGCGCCTTGAGTTCTTCAAGCGAGCCGAAAGGACGCTCGGCGCGCAGACGCTTCAGAAAACGCACTTCTACCGGACTGCCGTAGAGATTTCCCTCGAAACCGAATATGTTTACTTCAAACGTCGTGCCGTGGCCGCTCACGGTGGGACGGGTGCCTATATTTGCCATTCCGCGGTGTTCGCGTCCGTCAGGCAGCCTCACGTCGACTGCATAGACACCCGCCGGAGGTAGTAGGAGGCCGGGCACCGCTGGCTCTATGTTGGCCGTTGGAAAACCGATTGTGCGGCCGAGCTGATGCCCGTGTACCACGATGCCGTCGTACAGCCATTTATGGCCCATAAGCGTCTCGGCTCCTGCGAAATCACTTGCCGCTATGGCTCTGCGCACCGCCGAACTGCTCACATCGCGGCCGTCAGGAAACGGAAGCAGTTCGCGCACTTCTACCGGTGCCTCGGCAAGGTCAGTTGCTACGGCACGGTCACTCCCAATATGATTGTTGAAGCCCATAAGGAACACATCTACGCCGCACCGCCCGTGAATCTCGCAGAGAAACGAACGGGCATCGCGCGCAAGAAATTCCGCCGTGGCCTCAATAGTCTCGACGCGCTGTACGCCCGTAAGCGATTTTATCAGCTCCTCGCGCCGGGCCGGCGACGTGAGCAACTGCGGTGCTTTGTCGGGTGCGACAATCGCCATGGGATGAGGTTCGAAAGTAAACACCACCGGTTCAAGCCCCCGCTTCCGTGCCTCGTCGGCAAGACTGCGCAGTACGAACTGATGTCCGCGGTGTACGCCGTCAAACATTCCCGCTGTGGCGATATACCGCACCCCGCTCATTCCTTTTCGGGCAGATAGTCGGTGAATTCTGTGCCGGGCTTTACAACATCGCCCTTGAAACCGAGTTTCTCGGCCGCCTTAACATTCGTCTCCGAATCATCGAAGAAAAGCGTCTCTTCGGGCACTATGCCGTAGCGGCTTTCGAGCACACGAAATATTTCGGGCGACGGCTTGGCGCAATGAGCCTCGAACGAGGTCACCATACCGTCGAAATAATCCTCGCGGCGGTGTCCGTCTTTCTCGAACTCGCTGCGTATCATTCCGTTCCACATTATCGGATTGGTATTGCTCAGCAGATATATGCGGTAGCCCTCGGCACGCAGACGCTGCAGGGCGCGCAGCCGCTCCACAGGTATGCCCGTAAGAAATTTCATGAATGCTCCGTCAATCTGCGCGTCGGTCGTACCCTCGGGGAGAAGTCCGCGCAGCGCGGCATGGAACTGCTCTTCGGTAGCCGTGCCGTCTTCGATGTCCATGAAAATTCCGGCCTGGGCGTAGAGGCCGAAGTAACTGTCGGCGTTCTTCAGTCCAAGCCGCTCGAAAGCGTCAACACAATTCTGGCGCTCGATGTCCATAATTACGCCGCCGAGGTCGAATAGCAGATTGCGTATCATAACATATAATTAAAAAAAGTTCCAACCAACATTGGTCGGAACTGAAACAGTAGTCCATAGGAGAATCGAACTCCTCTTTCAAGAATGAAAATCTTGCGTCCTAACCGATAGACGAATGGACCATCAATAGCTCCGGCGACAAAATACCGTGGAGCTTATATTGTACGCACCTTAGGCCGAGAGCTTGGCGATGTGCTTGGCCAGCTTGCTCTTGAGGTTCGATGCCTTATTCTTCGAAATTGTGTTCTTCGAAGCGAGACGGTCGAGCATTGCGGTTACTTCGCGGTAACGGGCTTCTGCAGCAGCCTTATCGGTCATCTTGCGGAGATTACGGACAGCATTGCGAGCGGTTTTGGCATAATAGCGGTTACGCAGACGACGGGTGATTGTCTGACGGATACGCTTTTTTGAAGAGTCGTGGTTTGCCATTTTATGGTTATTTCTTTTTTGTCTGATTTATAATTGTAGTCCATAGGAGAATCGAACTCCTCTTTCAAGAATGAAAATCTTGCGTCCTAACCGATAGACGAATGGACCATAGCGTCATTTGCGAGTGCAAATTTACGCATTTTTTCATACGCGGCCAAAAATAAACTGCCGCGATGATGTATTTTAAGTTTTTTTTACAAAAACAGCCATTAAAAACTGTTTAAAACGTTCCCCACGGCTATTTTTTGTACTATATCAATGCTTTATGGCGTTAATCATTGCCTCAAAAGCCACCGACAGACCCTCGGCATCCTTGCCTCCGGCCTGCGCGAATCCCGGCTGGCCGCCGCCACCGCCTTTGATGCTTCTGGCTGCTTCGCGCACAATCTGCGATGCATTCAGACCGCTCTTGGCAAGGTCTTCGGTAAGCATAACTGTGAGCAGAGGCTTGCCGGCGGCATCGCGTGTGGCAGCTATGAAGGCCGTACCCTCAGGGGAAAGTTCACGAACAGCGAAAGCAATACCTTTTATAACATCGGGCATTGCCACGCCCTGACGGCCCACAATCTTCGTGCCGTTTTCGGTCACGACGGCTTTTTCGAGTAGCAAAGATGCCTGGGCGGCTATTCGCTCTTTCATATACTCTTCAGCCTGCTTGCGCAGTTCGGCGTTCTCATCGATTGCCTTGCGCAGCGCACCAAGAAGGTCAGGAGCGTTGTTGAACATCGCCGAAATCGACTTGACAGTATCCTCCGCATGGTCCAGCAAATCTTCCACACCCGTACCGGTCACAGCCTCAATCCGTCGGATACCGGCGGCGATGCTGCTCTCAGAGAGAATGCGTATCATGCCGATGTTGCCGGAGTTAGCTACATGTGTACCGCCGCAGAGCTCTATCGAATCACCGTAACGTACAACGCGTACATCGTCGCCGTATTTCTCGCCGAAAAGTGCCATGGCGCCCATGGCCTTTGCCTCGGCAATCGGCATATGGCGGTGCTCGTCAAGCGCATATGCCTCGCGCACGCGGCGGTTGGCAAGACGCTCTACCTTGCGCAGCTCTTCGGGAGTCACTTTCTGGAAGTGCGAGAAGTCAAAGCGGAGCCCGTCGGCTGTCACAAGCGAGCCTTTCTGCTCCACGTGTGAGCCGAGCACCTCGCGCAGCGCCTGGTGCAGAAGGTGTGTGGCGGTGTGGTTGCGTGAAATCGCCATACGGTTTTCCTTGTCAATCGCCGCATGGAAAGTAGCGTTGACATCCGCGGGCAGATGCTTCACGAGATGCACGCCCACGCCGTTCTCGCGTTTGGTGTCGTAAATCTCGGTCACCGCGCCGGTAGTACTGTCGGTCAGTGTACCGCGGTCGCCTACCTGACCTCCCATCTCGGCGTAGAAGGGAGTCTCCGAGAGAATGAGCTGATAGTACTCGCGGTTCTTCTGCTTCACGTGGCGGTAACGCAGTATTTTCACATCGGCCTCGGTGTTGTCATAGCCGATGAATTCGGGTTCGCCCTCATTGACCACCACCCAGTCGGCGGCCTCTACGGCGGCTGCCGCGCGTGCGCGCTCTTTCTGGGCGGCCATCTCTACGTCGAAGCCCTTGAGGTCTACGGTCATGCCGTAGTCCTTAAGAATAAGCTCGGTCAGGTCAAGGGGGAAGCCGTAGGTGTCATAGAGGGTGAATGCCTGCTTGCCCGAAATTTCGGTCTTGCCTTCGGCCCTGGCGGCTTTTACTGCGTCGTCGAGCAGACGGATGCCGTTTTCAAGTGTGCGGAGGAACGCGTCCTCCTCCTCTTTAATCACACGCATAATCAGTTCGCGGTTGGCGCCTAATTCGGGATAGGCATCGCCCATATTCTCAATCAGCGTGTCTATCAGGCGGTACATGAAGGCCTGTTTCTGGTCGAGGAAGGTATAGGCGTAGCGCACGGCACGGCGCAGGATGCGGCGAATCACATAACCGGCCTTAGCATTCGACGGAAGCTGATTGTCGGCTATCGAGAAAGCAATCGTGCGCAGATGGTCGGCCACGACGCGCATGGCGACGTCCACCTGATGATTCTTGCCGTACTCCTTGCCCGAAAGCGATGCGATTTTGGCGATAATGGGAGTGAATACGTCGGTGTCATAGTTCGACGTCTTGCCCTGCAGGGCCATGCACAGACGCTCGAAGCCCATGCCGGTATCTATCACTTTGGCGGGCAGAGGTTCGAGCGAACCGTCGGCCTTGCGGTTATACTGCATGAACACGAGGTTCCAGATTTCAATCACCTGAGGGTGGTCATGGTTCACCAGCTCGCGGCCCGATATTTTGGCGCGCTCTTCGGCCGGACGTATGTCTATATGGATTTCGGAGCAGGGTCCGCAGGGACCCGTGTCCCCCATTTCCCAGAAGTTGTCGTGCTTGTTGCCGTTGATGATATGGTCGGCAGGCAGATGCTTCTGCCAGAAGGCGGCTGCCTCGTTGTCTCGCTCCAGGCCTTCCGAAGGCGAGCCTTCGAAGACTGTGGCATAGAGATGCTCGGGATTGAGTTTGAGCACGTCTACAAGAAATTCCCATGCCTGGTCAATGGCCACTTCCTTGAAGTAGTCGCCGAACGACCAGTTGCCGAGCATCTCGAACATCGTGTGATGATAGGTGTCGAGACCGACCTCCTCGAGGTCGTTGTGCTTGCCGCTTACTCGCAGACACTTCTGCGAGTCGGCCACGCGACGGTATTTCGGCACCTTGGTGCCGAGTATGATATCCTTGAACTGGTTCATGCCGGCGTTGGTGAACATCAGGGTTGGGTCATCCTTTATCACCATGGGAGCCGACGGCACGATATGATGGCCCTTCGATTCAAAATAGTCTTTGAACGACTGGCGTATTTCCTTTGCTGTAAGCATTGTATTATGGAGTTTTCTTATTTTTTGCGGTATATGTGACACAAAATTGTTAATTTTGCATTTCAGAGCGCAAAAGTACTCATTTTTTTGCACGTGCGCAAATATACGGCACTTTTATGCCGCCGCATTAATCATAAGCCACTTATGAGTCAGAAAGTATTCTTCCGCTACAACCAGGCCACCGAGCAGTACGAACGTGTGTTTCCCGACCGGAGACAGCGGTTTGCTGCATCCGTCCGTGTCTACGTATGGGCCGTGGCAATCGTGGCCGTCATCGCGCTCGCGCTGTATTATCTCGTCGATTCACCTCGCGAGCGGATGCTCAGACAGCAGAATCAGGCTCTCCAGCAGCGTTTCGAGATTCTCAACCGACGCGCCGACCAGGCCCTCGCGGTAATGGAAGACATAGCCGAGCGCGACAACAACTTCTATCGCGTCATGATGCAAGCCGAGCCTATGACTCCGGCGCAGCGCTACGCAGGCCTCGAGCGCCAGCGTAACTACGACCGCCTCGACTCAATGGCCGACGCGCCCTTGCTCAACAATATCGACCGTAAGCTCGACCGCCTCGACCGAATGCTCGTATCTCAGGTCAAATCATTCGACTTTCTTGCATCCGAAACGGCATCTCAGAAAAACCGCACCGCGCACATCCCGGCCATACAGCCCGTCCCCGAGAAATATCTCCGCACCATGGCGTCGGGCTACGGCGCGCGCCGCGACCCCGTCTACGGCACCATGAAATTTCACGAAGGCATGGATTTCTCGGCTCCCACGGGCACTCCGGTATACGCCACCGCCGACGGCACCGTCACAACATCGTCGTGGCAGAGCGCATATGGCAACATGGTCGAAATCTCACACGGCTACAACTACACCACCCGCTACGCCCACTTATCAAAACTCATAGCGCGTCAGGGGCAACAAGTGAAGCGAGGCGACCTCATAGGCCTTGTCGGCAACACCGGCAAATCCACCGGCTCACACCTCCACTACGAAGTCCGATACCGGGGGCAGCCGCAGAATCCCGTGAACTACTACTTCTACGATATATCACCCGAGCAGTACGACGAAATCATCCGTCTCGCCGAGAATGCCGGACATGTAATGGACTAACTATGGACGCACTGCACGACGAACTCACAAAAAAATTCTACAGAATCGGCGACGTATCGCAAATTCTCAATCTTCCGCAGTCTACAATCCGCTTCTGGGAAAAAGAATTCTCCGAGCTGCGTCCCCGGCGCAACGGCGGCGGCACACGCATGTACACGCCCCACGACATCGAGCAGCTGCGCATCATCCGCTTCCTCATCAAAGACAAAGGCCTCACCCTCGAAGGCGCACGCGAACACCTCCGCCGCAACCGTGCCGACCTCGAGCGCAAGCACGAAGTAATCAAGCGCCTCCAGTCAATGCGCCGCCGCCTCACCGACCTACTCGATGCCCTCGACCAGCGCCAGCGCCAATAAACGCAAAAGCTTATCCCTCGGTTTCACAAGCAATATTAGCCACATCAGCCGCACAAGCCACACCAGCCACATAAGTTGCTATCCCACAGCAAGTAGGGACGCGATTAATCGCGTCCGCGCCTCGAAAAGCAACCCAGTCCCAGCCTCGATGAGTTTGTAATCAGTCTCGGTGGGTTTGGAACCCACCGCTAACCCACCGCTAAACTCCCATCATCCAAAAATAAAAAAGGGTTGTGTCTCTCGACAGAACCCTCTAATAATCTACAATCTATAAAAACATATTTCATATGACAACGGCTCGGCAGCGGTGTCCGCCAAGCCGATGCAAAAGTAATAAGAAATATTGATGTGTGCAAATTTATGTTTAAAAACTAATCCGATTAGCGCTAAATGTAGCCATGCACGCCTCTCACTCAGCATTTTTAACGCAAAGAAACCACCGATGATTTGTTCCTTTGCATGAACATTCATAACTTTGCACACTCAAACCGGAAAAAACAATAGTATATATATGAAAAAATTGCTTTCCCTATTTGCCGGCGTAGCCATGGCCTTCAGCATGCTCACATCGTGCACCTCCTCCGACAGCAACGACCTCGTTGTCGAGCAGTCCATATCGAACTTCTTCGCATATGTGACCGACCTTACCACCGGCACCGACGCCTATTATCCCCAGATTTCATACACTCTGCGTCTCAACTACACAAAGCTGACTGCAGATGTCATGATTTTCAACCTACGCACACCTGACGGCACCAGCTATCCCACACTGTCCCTCACCGGCATACCCTGGCGCATGACCGAAAAACAGATTATCGTCCAAGGCACCAACCTCACCCCCTCGGGAGCCTCAATACCCGCTACATTCAGCACATTTAATCTTACATATTCGCCGCGTACAATTGAAAACAATGTAATGGCACCCGGCGTAGGCATCACATTCACTATCAACAACCGATTCTCCGTTACATCGGCCAATCCGGCACAAATCGCTTTCGGCACCACCACAACCACCGATGCCGAAGGTCAGAGTTTCGAAAGCACGAAGACATACTACAGCTTCACATTCAACAGCGAGACACGACGCGTCAACATCACAATGTACAACTCAAGCTTCATTCCCCAGATGCCTGCAATGAATATCGAGCTCGTAAACGTACCTTACGTGATTGACGGAGCCATGGCCAAATGGGATGTTGAAGCAATCACACCACAGATTGGCGGCGTTCCTTACGGTGCCTTCCCCATCACGAACCTCAAAGGCACATTCAACTTCAACACCGGCCTCAACATGAGTTTCGACTGCACACCGCGCAACATGGGCCTCTATCATGTCGATGCCGACTGTGCAATCACCAATTCACAGCAGGAATAAACATTTCCCACATAAAAACAAAAGAAAGAGCCCGGGTCGCCGGGCTCTTTCTTTTTATCCACAAGCACCCCAAATCGCTGCCCCACAGCAAGTAGGGACGCGATTAATCGCGTCCGCGCATCGAGATGTAATTCCTTTCCGCAGCAGCGAAGCCTCGAAAATGCTATTGTCGCGTGGACGTGAAGAATCACGTCCCTACTCTCCGCGCCTCCCCCCCCGCCCCCGGGCCTATATAAAATGAAAACGGAGCTGTCATCACGACGCCCCGCTTCTAATACACAATTATCTATAAAACAACTATTTAATGTCCATGATGTCATTTTCACAGATGAAAAACATCAACTTAAACGACTCGCGTTCGAGCTGGTGACTTCAGTATTATTGCGTATGGATTCATGCGACAGGAACATCGCCTTCGGCACTTCAACTTTGGTCACGTTTTTCACTTGCAAAGTTAATACTTCACCATGATATGACAAATGGAGAAACCGTTAAAACACGTTAAATTCACCAAACCTTTATGAAAAAAGGCCTCCTCTGACGGCCTGTAGCCACATTTCGGCGTTATAAAAGATAGTTAAAAACTAATTCTATGAACTCTCCGATAGTAACTCCCACTGCTCCGGCGGCCCATTCCGTTGCCGAATGGCTCCTTTCGCTGATTGACCGCCTGCTAAATGCAATCGGCCTCGAAACTCATGAGAAAACCGAAGAGGCCATATGCCTCTTCATCATTATCGCCGGCGCTTTTCTCATTGGCTGGATGCTTCAAAAAATTATATACTTCGTCTTGCGTCATGCCGTGAAACTCAGACCGAGCGCTATCGGTCAAGAACTTCTTAAAGGGAAGACGCTGGCGCGCTGCTGTTATATCATCCCTCCTCTTGTAGTACTCGCATTGGCTCCGTTCGCTCTCGAAGAAAGCCATTCTACATATACGGTCGTCGTACGTATTGCCGGCATTTATGCTCTCTTCGCTCTCGCAGCCGGGCTCGGAGCGGTGTTCACTTTTATATTCAATTATTACAATACTTATGAGAATAAGCGCAAGCTACCCCTCAAAGGACTTGTGAATGTGGCTATAGGCGTTGTATGGATTATAATCGTAATCCTGTCTGTATCGGTGGCGCTCGACAAATCACCCGGCCTGCTACTGACGGGTCTCGGTGCATTTGCGGCTGCCCTGATGCTTGTGTTCAAGGACAGCATCCTCGGGTTCGTGGCCGGAATACAGCTGTCGGAAAACGATATGATACACGTCGGTGACTGGATTGTCGTACCCGACACAATCGCCAATGGTGTCGTCCTCGACATGACACTCACCACCGTAAAGGTGCAGAACTGGGATAACACCATTGTCACTCTCCCGCCATATTCTCTCGTCCAGTCTTCGTTTCAGAACTGGCGCGGCATGAGCGAAAGCGGATGCCGGCGTATTGTGAAGAATCTAACCATAGACATCACCTCTGTAAAGAGCATCACTCCCGATGAGGCAGACGCCCTGGCCGCCCGATATCCTTTGCTTAAAGAGTTCGTAGACAATCTGCGCAAAAACAATGGTCTTGAACAGAATAATCCCGGTCTCACTCCTATAAACGGCACCATTGAGACTAATCTGGGCCTCTTCCGCGCGTACTGCTGCCTCTATATCTACAACAATCCGTTTATCAACAACGTGCAGCAGATTCTTGTCCGCATTCTCGACCCCACAAACGGAGGCCTGCCCCTTCAGGTATATTGCTTCACGGCCACTACCGACTGGAACAAATACGAAGGCATACAGAGCGCCATTATCGAGCATATCTCGACGGTATGCGGAGACTTCGGCCTCGACATATATTCAAGTTCTACCCTTACCGTGAGCGAAGACAACGGCAAAAGCGGCGGAACTCAGTCTGAAACTAAGAACGACACTTCCTTGAATGCGTAAGTGCGTCCGTTGCTCAGTGTCAGCATACCGTCGGAGGCTACCGACACTATATGTGCCATAAAACGGCCGTCACAGTCGGCAAAGGGATGCTCGCCCGATGTCCACAGCAAGCGCGCGAAATATCTGCGCCCCAGAGCCTCCGCATCAGGGGCAGCTTCATATGCCGCCCAATAATCCAGAATGCGCCGGCAGACATCCGACAGAAACGGTTCGAGTGCTGTTTCCCTACCGCCGTTCTGCAGAATCACCGAAGTAGGATTCGGCGCGTCGGAGACGAAGGCGGTCTGATTGACATTGATGCCTACCCCGGCAATCGAGCGCTCTATCACCATGCCGCCCGCGCCGCCTGGAGCAGGCGCGAGCTTGTTTTCAATCAGTATGCCGCAGATTTTCTCGAGCCCCACATATATATCGTTGGGCCATTTCACAATGGTATGCTTGCCCTCCGGAAGAACCGCGTCAATCGCATCGGCAATGGCGAGCGACACAACCATCGACAGCTCGAACTGGCGCGCCGGATGCAGCCCCCGCGGACGCAAAAGCAGCGAAAAGGTAAGATTCTTGCCCGGCTCCGCCTCCCAGGAGTTTCCCCTTTGGCCACGCCCCGCGGTCTGGCTACGGGATGCTATCACAAATCCGTGCGGCGCGTCGTCACACCGGGCGAGTTCGCTGCTCGTGGAGGCACAGCTGTCGAGAACACGAATCATTCCGAAATCTCGATAGTGCGCGAATCGTCATCATTGACACGTATGCGCACGCTTACTGTATCGGAGGGAAGAACGGGTGTGATGCGTTCGGGCCACTCGATGAAGCAGAGGGCACCGCTGTCGAAGTAATCCTCTATTCCGAGTTCAAGAGCTTCGTCAAGGTCCTCAATCCGGTAAAAATCGAAGTGATATATCAGTTCGGCCGTAGTATCCGAGCGGTATTCGTTAATCAGGGCGAAAGTGGGAGACGCCGTGTCATCGCCGTCAACGCCGAGTGCTCGGCACAGTTCATTGATGAAAGTAGTCTTGCCTGCGCCCATATCGCCGTAAAAAGCGAATACGGTATTGTCGCCCATCAGGCCTGCGAATTCTTTTGCGGCTGCAGGCAGCGCCTCGAGATTGGGTACGTTTATTGTTTTCATTTCGGTGTCAGTGTTATAATCGGCACAAGCATTTCCTCAAGCGATATGCCGCCGTGCTGGAAAGTGCCGGTATAGTATTGAACGTAATAATTGTAGTTGTTCGGATAGGCGAAGAAATCTTCGCGTGAGGCGAAAATGTATGTCGTAGACACATTCGGCGACGGAAGGCCGAACCGCTGGGGGTTCTTCACCTCAAAGACGCGCTTGGCATTATACGCCAGATTCTTTCCGAGCTTGTAGCGAAGGTTGGTGTTGGTGTTCTTGTCACCGACAACCTTCACCGGATTCTCCACCCTTATGGTGCCGTGGTCAGTGGTAAGCACTATCTTATAGCCTTTTGCCGCAATACGCCGGAAAATCTCTATTGCTGACGAATGACGGAACCATGACTCCGTAAGCGAGCGGTACGCCGCGTTCGTCGCCGCAAGCTCGCGTATCATCTTCGACTCCGTGCGGGCATGCGAAAGCATGTCGATGAAGTTGAAGATTATCACGTTCAGGTCATTCTGCTCAAGCTGCGCGAACTCCCGGAGCACTTTCTCGCCTCCGGCGGTGTCGTTCACTTTGTTATACGAGAATTTCACCTTGCGGCGGTAGCGCTCGAACTGCGTCGCAATCAGTGGCGATTCGTTTATGTTCTTTCCTTCCTCCGACTCCTCGTCTACCCACAAATCAGGAAACATCTTTTCAATCTGCGCCGGCATGAGACCCGAGAAAATGGCATTGCGCGCATACTGGGTGGCAGTCGGCAGGATAGTAGTGTAAAGGCACTCCTCGAAATTGAAAGTATCGGCAAGCAGAGGCTTGATTGTACGCCACTGGTCGAGACGGAAGTTGTCAATCAGGATAAAAAACACTTTTTCACCGGCATCAAGGAGCGGAAAGACCTTTTCCGGGAAAATACGTGTGCTCATGAGCGGACGGTCGGCGCAGTCGGGATTTGCAACCCAGCCCTCGTAGCGCGTACGAAGCCACTTGTAAAACTCCGAATTTGCCTCTTTCTTCTGATTCTCGAGCAACTCGCCCATATTCGTGTCGGCCTGCGCGAGCTCCATCTCGTGAAACACCAGACGACCGTAGAGGTCATACCAGTCGGCCATGGTCGAGGCCGTGTTTATGAGTATGCCGAGCTGTCCGAATTCCTGACGGTAATCGCCCGACACCTTCTCCGACACAAGCCGCTCGGAGTGGAGCTGCTTCTTGATTGCTATCAGAATCTGATTCGGATTTACAGGCTTGATAAGATAATCGGCAATCTTGCTTCCCACCGCCTGGTCCATTATGTTTTCCTCCTCGCTCTTGGTAATCATTATCACCGGCGTCTGCGGCTGCTGCTGTTTGATAAGGGCGAGAGTTTCCAGTCCTGTGAGACCCGGCATGTTCTCGTCGAGGATTATGAGGTCGAAGGGATTGGCCGTGGCCATATCAAGAGCGTCGCGTCCGTTGTTGGCCGTCACCACATCATATCCCTTGCTCCGAAGGAACAGCAGATGGGGCTTGAGAAGGTCTATCTCGTCATCGGCCCAAAGTATGTGTTGCTGTGTACTCATCTGTTTTCTGTTTTAACATTTCACCCTCGCGGAAAAGAGGCGTTTTAACATTTGCATGGAAGCAAAAAACGCATTTATTTATGGAAGATAATGCTGTTCCGGCCCGACGGACTCACTTTGAGCGTCACTTTTGCCCCCTCAATCAGCGGTATGTTGTGGTCCACATGCCCTATTGGAGCGTTGAAAGCCACCGGGAAATCATATCCGGCAATGGCATCACGAATCATTGACTCCATGTCGTCATGATTGGCATCAGGCTTATAATCAGTAAACTGCCCCACTATAAGACCTCGGATATTGTCGAACAGACCGCTCAGCCGCATCTGATAAAGTATGCGCTCTATCTTGTAAATCGGCTCCGACACATCTTCTATAAAAAGAATCGAATCCGGCTTCAGAAGGTCGTACGGCGTGCCTATAAGTTCCGCTAAAACAGCGAGATTGCCTCCGCAAAGCCTTCCCGTGACGATGCCCTGACGGTCATAATCGTGAGCATCAAAAATATGTACGGGCCTGTCACCCTGCAAGATAGCGAAGAGGTCGCGGTTATCGGGGTCCTCGGCTCCTTCCTTGATATGGGCCGCCATCGACGAGTGTATGCTCGCAATGCCTTTACGCGACATAAGTGCGTGAAGGGCAGATATATCCGAGAAACCGATTACCCATTTGGGGTCATTCTCCAGAGGTAATTTATTGAGTCTGTCCATTATATGAACTACGCCATAACCACCTCTCGAACAGAGAATTGCACGCACCTCAGGGTCTTCAAAAGCAGACTTGAGGTCGGCATAACGCTCGTCGGCCGTACCGCTGAAATTACCATTCTCTCCCAAGGCGTGAGGCATGATTTCCACTTCCCAGCCCTGATTGCGGAGCACATCCACGGCATCGTACACAATCTGAGACTTGATTTTTCCTGCCGGCGAGCATACAGCTATTTTGTCGCCTCTCTTCAAAGGCATTGGAAAGCGTATTTCTTCGTTTTTCATATATCAGAGAGTTGTTTATAGAATTCCCACAGAGCCACGGCCGTCGACACCGACACATTGAGCGAGTGTTTTGTACCGCTCTGAGGTATTTCGATACATGAGTCCGCCATATCGACAATCTCCTGTCCTACTCCGTCGACCTCGTTTCCTGCCACCAGAGCATATCTGAGGCCCTTTTCGGCCCGGAAATCATTGAGCGATACACTGCCTTTCACCTGTTCGAGACATATAATTGCATGTCCTTCGGCACGTAGCGTGTCAACGGCTTCGGCCGTAGTTGCGAAATAGCGCCAGTCTACCGAATTCTCGGCTCCGAGCGCCGTCTTATGGATTTCCGGCGAAGGGGGAGTTCCCGAGACACCGCATAGTGCCACACCCTCGACGGCAAAGGCGTCGCATGTACGGAAAATAGCCCCTATATTATTGAGTGAGCGCACGTTATCAAGCACCACAGTAACAGGGATTTTTTTACGGGCCTTGAACTGCTCTATGGTATCGCGGCCCATGTCGCGGATTGTTTTCTTCTCCATGGCCGTTCAGATTGTTCGTCCGGGATAAGCTTCAAGAGCCTTGCGGAGCACAGTCATGGCACGGGCAAGGTCTTCTTTCTTAAGAACATAGGCCATACGCACCTGGTCTTTGCCCATTCCGGGAGTTGTGTAGAAACCTGAGGCCGGTGCCATAAATACGGTCTCGCCTTCGTAGTCAAACTCCTCCAGACACCAGCGGCAGAATTCGTCCGCGTCATCGACAGGGAGCTTCACCACAGTGTAGAAGGCTCCCATGGGAATCGGCGTATAACAGCCGGGTATCTGATTAATCTGGTCGATGAGGAACTTGCGGCGCTCCACATACTCGTTATATGTGGCGAGCATGTATTCCGCCGGCGTGTCAATCGAGGCCTCGGCCACAATCTGGCCGATTAAAGGAGGACTGAGACGGGCCTGACAGAATTTCATCACATTCTTTTTGAGTTCCTGATGCTTGGTAATCAGGGCGCCGATGCGTATGCCGCATTCGTTGTAGCGCTTCGACACCGAGTCAATCAGCACTACTTTATCCTCGATGCCGGGCAGATGAAATGCCGATATATAGGGGGCGCCGGTGTAGCAGAACTCGCGGTAGACCTCGTCTGAGAAAAGGAAAAGGTCATGCTTCAGCACTAAATCGCGAATCTGCAGCATCTCTTTCATCGTATAAAGATACCCGGTGGGATTGTTGGGATTGCAGATAAGGATGCCTTTTGTACGTGGAGTAATCAACGCCTCGAATTTCTCGACAGGAGGGAGTTCGAAACCATCATCGATACTCGATGGAATGGTGACGATTTTAGCTCCGGCCGAAATCGCAAACGCCATATAGTTGGCATAGGCCGGTTCGGGAACGATAATTTCGTCTCCGGGGTCGAGACATGCCATAAATGCGAAAAGCACGGCCTCGGAGCCTCCGGTCGTGACGATTATATCGTCGACACTGACATCAATATTGAAGCGCTTGTAATACTGCTGCAGTTTCTGCCGGAGTGACAGCATACCTTCCGAAGGACTATATTCCAGCACATTGCGGTCGATATGCTTAAGAGCCTCGAGACCGGCCGGCGGCGTAGGCACGTCGGGCTGGCCGATATTCAGACGGTATACCTTGATACCCCGGGCAATAGCTTTATTGGCCAGAGGTACCAGACGGCGTATGGGGCTTGCGGGCATTATGTTGCCTCGCTCTGAGACATTGGGCATAATTAAATTTTAAATTTACGCGCCGAGGTTAGTCCACCTGGTGCAAATCGTGGCCCATGCGTTCTTTTTTGGTGTGCATATAACGCATGTTATAGGGATTGGGAGCGACTTCGATAGGAACATTCTCCACTACTTCAAGCCCATAGCCTTCAAGACCGACACGCTTGACCGGATTGTTGGTCATCAGGCGCATCTTCTGTATGCCGAGAAGGTTGAGAATCTGCGCGCCAACACCATAGTCGCGCTCATCGGCATTGTGGCCGAGGTGAATGTTGGCCTCTACGGTGTCAAGCCCCTCTTCCTGCAGTTTGTATGCACGGATTTTATCCATGAGGCCGATGCCGCGTCCTTCCTGACTGAGATAGACCACAGCGCCACGGCCCTCTTTCTCAATCATCTGCATGGCTTTGTGCAGCTGCTCGCCGCAGTCGCAGCGGAGCGAGGCGAAAATATCGCCTGTAGCGCATGAGGAATGTACGCGCACAAGCACGGGCTTGCCGTCGGCGACATCGCCCTTGATGATTGCTATATGTTCGAGCCCGTTGTTCTTCTGACGGAACGGGATGAGGCGGAAGTGTCCGTAGGCTGTGGGCATGTCTACCTCGACACCCTGTTCCACAAGCTGTTCGGCAGCAAGGCGATAGGCGATTAAGTCGCGGATGGACACTAACTTAAGCCCCCATTCGTCGGCACGGAGGCGCAGTTCGGGCAGACGTGCCATGGTGCCGTCGTCGCTCATGATTTCCATAAGAGCTGCAGCCGGCTGCAGCCCGGCGAGACGTGCCAAATCGACTGCAGCCTCGGTGTGTCCGCTACGACGGAGAACACCCTGGTCCTGTGCATAGAGAGGATTGATATGACCGGGACGGCCGAATGTCTCCGGCACTGAAGCGGGGTCGGCGAGAGCACGGATAGTGGCGCAGCGGTCTTCGGCGCTCACACCGGTAGTACAGCCTTCGAGCTTATCTACGGTGACCGTGAACGGCGTGCCGAGCATAGATGTATTGTGCTCTACCTGACGGTCGAGGCCGAGTTCACGGCACCGCGATATGGTGAGCGGAGCGCAGAGCACACCGCGTGCGTTTTTGAGCATGAAATTGACCTGCTCGGGCGTGATTTTCTCAGCGGCGACAATAAGGTCACCTTCGTTCTCGCGGTCTTCGTCGTCGACCACAATCACCATTTTTCCGTTGCGGAAATCTTCAATGGCATCTTCGATGCTGTCAAGACGTATGTTCTGATTCATTATCGGGTGTGTTATGAGCATCGGCGGCATCCGATGTGGCTCCGAGGCGTTCGAGCAGCCTTCGGGTAGTACCAATCATGCCGGCCAGACGCCGGTTGGTAGGAGTAAAGGGATATTCGTTCAAAAGTGCTATCACGTAGTTGTCGTCGGTATTGGAGAGATAGTCGACGAGCTGATTCAGGGGTTGCTGAAGAGCGGCTGCCGGTCCGCGGGCAAAAACCGCAAACTTGCCCAGACGTTTCACCATCTGCTGCTCCTGTTCCTCAAGCATAAGGAAACTCTGCAACATGGCGATAGCATCGGCAGGATTCACATCAGTCATATGTACTTCCTTAAGGACAAGAGCACGAGGCATTTCGCGACCGGCAACACGGCGGAAAAGTTTCACCAGACCATCGAACTTGAACTCCGCGGAGTCTCCTGCGGCCTTATATGTGAGAAAGACACCCAATGGCAGAAGAACTGCCGAACTAAGCCATATTCCTTCCCATACGGGCACTTTACCGTCGCGGGCCATTTTGTAGCCGGCGTTGTCGATTATATAGTAGACAATGAAGAGAAGCACGGAAATAACCAAAGGAGTACCGAGGCCGCCCTTCTTGATAATCGCGCCGAGAGGCGCTCCGATGAAAAAGAATATGATGCAGGCGAATGACAGAGTGAACTTTCGTTCGAGTTCTATGTCGTGTCTGCGCATCAGTTTGGCCTGTTCGGCAAGCACAAGGCTGCGGTACTGATAATCCTGCTGCTGACGTTTGGCTTTCGCAAGAGCCTGCGACACATAGCTCTTGGCATAGCCGGGGTCAGGTGCCTCGAAGAGCGAATCCACATCATACAGCTTATGGACACCGCTGAGCGGCACCTCATGCTGCTCAATGGCTCCGGTTCTCCGGTTGTAAGAGCGCGCCTGCATACCAAAATACGGTGTGGTGAGAAGGTCGCGCGCATAGATATTTCCTATAGAGTCGACCTGACGGCCGATAGAGTCAATGGAATGTTTGAGCTCGCTTATATTCTGCCCTACATACTGACTGCGGATGCCGCCCTCGTCAATTCGGTTGAAATTGGCATCGAAGGGGAAATAGACTTCCTTCTCGGTAAAACTTTCGCGACGGAACGGCAGATAACTGCCAGACGATGCCGATGAAAGCCCCATGGAATTGTCGCGCATATTCTCGAACATCTCGCCGGTATAAAGATGCAGATACAGACGTGTTTTGTCTTCAGTAAAATTGAAGCGTCCCGAGTCGGCAAGTATCACACGCGTATTGTCGAGACCTCGCGAAAGGTCGTAGATTATCATATCGTAGAGCATGCCGGTCTCGGCATTTTTTCGCTCCACGTAAAGATTCATATTTGGTATCTGGTCATAGAACGAGCGCTGCGGGATTTCGACCTCAGGCGTTTTCTGCCGCACAGAGAACAGAAGCGTCCACATCTTGGTCTGTGCTACCGGGAGCACATTGTTCTGAAAGAAAAAAGCACCGATTGCAATGAGAATCATCACAATGGTAAGGGGTTTCATTATACGGAACAGAGAGATGCCCGAGGCCTTCATGGCCGTAAGCTCGAAATTCTCGCCCAGATTGCCGAAGACCATGAGGGAAGCCAGCAGCACAGCCAGAGGGAGTGCCATAGGCACCATAGTGAGAGCGGCGTAGAAAAAGAGTTCTCCAATTACCGACACTTCAAGGCCCTTGCCTACGAGGTCATCGATAGACTTCCATAGAAACTGCATCAGCACTATGAAAAGGCATATAAAAAACGTCATTGCCAGCAGTGGCAGAAACCGCTGGAGCATATAGGAGTGCAGACGTTTTATTATTACCATTTTCTGTGCAAGAGAGTGTATAGGCCGTGATTGTTATTTGCCCGTCAGTTTAAGGAAACCGGACGGAATCGGTGATGAGAAATACATGTCGCGTCTGGTAATGGGATGCACAAACCGCAGTGTGCGCGCATGGAGGCAGAGGCGGTGGATGGGCGATGATGTTGCGCCATAGCGCCGGTCGCCCGCAATCGGATGCCCGGCATCTTTCATATGCACGCGTATCTGGTTCTTGCGCCCTGTGGCCAGACTCAGTTCGACAAGCGCGTAAGGCTTGCGGTCGCGGAGCGTCGCATAGTAGGTAACGGCAAGTTTTCCCTTTTCGGGGTCATTCGTCGAGTATACCTCGTGGGCCTCGTTCTCCGCAAGATAGCTTCGGATTTCACCCTCGGCAGGCTCGGGAGCACCTTCTGTGACGGCCACATACTTGCGCTCGAGCACCATGTTGTTCCAGTTGTGCTGCATGTTCTCTTTGGCCTGCATACTTTTGGCAAACATCATCAGGCCCGAAGTGTCGCGGTCGAGACGGTGGATGATAAAAAGTTTATTACGGGGATCTTTGCGTTTGAGATACTCACGTAGAATGGAATATGCGGTTCCCTCCTTGATTTTATCCGTACCCATCGACAACAGACCATAGCCTTTGTCGACCACGATAATATCATCGTCTTCATAAACCAGACGCATACGCGGATGCGAGAATACCTGAAATTCGCGCGTGGTATTCACTTTCACCACGTCTCCCTCCGACAATGGAGTGTCGAATTGAGTGACCACATTGTCGCCCACCATTACCTGATGATGCTTCAGATAGTCCTTTACGGTCGTACGTTTTGCCTGCGGAAATACGCCGAGCAGGAAATCGAAGAGCTTCACCGGCTCGGTCAGTGCCGAAACGGTGAAAGACAGTATGTTATCGGGCCTGAAAACATTGGCCTGTGTGCCGGGTTTGGCGGCAAGCGGTTTGCGTGCCATTATTTTTTCTTTTTAGCGGTGCCGCGTTTTGGTTTTGCCGGCGCGGTATCGGCCGATTCAACAATTTTGAGCGCTTCTTCATAAGGAAGAGTCTCGGGATGCTCAAGACCACGCGGAAGTTTGTAATTTTTCTTCTTATATGCGATATACGGACCGAAACGGCCGTTGAGAATCTGCATGTCGGGATTTTCGGTGTAGACATGGAGTGTCTTCTGAGCATCGCTCACGCGCTTGGCTTCAATAAGTTCTATTGCCTGTTCGAGTGTCACTTCGGCTGCCTGCATGTCTTTGGGAATCGACACATACTTGCCCTCGTGGCGCACATAAGGACCGAAACGGCCTACGCCTACCGACACAGCCTTGCCTTCGAAATCCCCGAGCTGCCGGGGGAATTCAAAGAGCTTCAGGGCTTCCTCAAGAGTGATTGTAGCCATTGACTGGTCCTTGAGCAACGAAGCAAAACGCGGCTTGACCTCTGCATCGGCATCACCAATCTGCACAACAGGGCCGAACCGGCCTATTTTGACGCTTACAGTCTCGCCTGTCGCCGGGTCGGCGCCTAAAACTCGCTCACCGAACTTCGGTCCCTGACTTATGGTCAGAGCCTGGTCAATCGCAGGATGGAAATCTCTGTAGAAATCACCGATTTCCTCATTCCAGGGCAATGTCCCATGGGCAATCTCGTCGAAGCGTTCCTCCACTTTGGCCGTGAAGTTATAGTCGAGAATCGACGGGAAATATTCCGACAGGAAATCGTTTACAATCATACCTATGTCGGTAGGCACAAGCTTGCCTTTGTCGGAACCGCTGTTCTGGCTGCGGATTTCCTTAGAGATTTTGCCGTCTGAACCGAGGGTGATTACGTCATATTCGCGCTGAACGCCTTCATGCTCGCCGCGCTCTACATATCCGCGCTGTTGAATTGTGGAAATTGTGGGAGCGTAGGTCGAAGGACGACCGATGCCGAGTTCTTCCATTTTTTTCACCAGAGAAGCTTCGGTATAACGCGGAGGATGCTGTGTGAAACGCTCCGTAGCCTCGGCGCTCTCAAGAGTGACGGCATCGCCGGAAGTGAGTTTGGGAAGCACGGGGGCATCACCGTCTTCAAGCGATTCTTCGTCGTGACCCTCAGCATATACTTTGAGAAATCCGTCGAATTCCACCACCTCTCCGGTAGCTGCGAAGGGATACGGCACCGATGGCGACACGATTTCGGCAGTAGTCTTTTTGATTTCCGCGTCGGCCATCTGCGAGGCTATGGCACGCCGGCGTATAAGAGCATAAAGTTTCTGCTCCTGAGCAGTGGCATCAGGCAGTTCTGTCACGTCGACATATGTGGGACGGATTGCCTCATGAGCTTCCTGAGCGCCTTTGGAGTTAGTATGGTACTTGCGTACGTGCAGATACTCGCGCCCGTGCGTACTTTCTATCTGGGAGGAAATAGCGGCCACAGCCTCGTCGCTGAGATTGAGCGAGTCAGTACGCATATAGGTTATATGACCGTTCTCGTAAAGATGCTGAGCCACCATCATGGTCTGCGACACAGAGAAACCGAGTTTGCGCGCAGCTTCCTGCTGGAGAGTGGAAGTGGTGAATGGGGGAGCCGGTGATTTTTTGATAGGCCGCACACTGATTGCGCCGATAGAGAACCTGGCACCGGCACACTCTCTGAGAAGCGCCTCGGCCTCATCGGAAGAGCCCAGACGGTGGCCGAGCTCGGCACGGACAGATGTCTGAGAGCCTTCGACACCGAAGAGACCCGACACCCGGAAATAAGGCTCGCTTACGAAAGCCTGAATTTCTTTCTCACGCTCTACTATGAGTCTTACAGCCACGGACTGCACGCGGCCTGCTGAAAGAGCAGGCTTCAGACGCTTCCAGAGCACAGGAGAAAGCTCGAAGCCTACTATACGGTCGAGCACACGGCGGGCCTGCTGTGCGTCCACTCTCGCAAGGTCTATGTCACGCGGATTGGCGATTGCATTGAGAATGGCCTTCTTTGTGATTTCATGAAACACTATGCGCCTTGTATTCTCAGGCTTGAGACCGAGCACTTCGTAAAGATGCCACGCAATGGCCTCTCCCTCGCGGTCCTCATCGGATGCGAGCCACACTGTCTTCGCTCCTGCGGCAGCCCGCTTCAGCTCTGATACGAGTTGCGTCTTATCCTCGGGGATTTCATATATCGGAGCGAAGCCGTTATCGACATCGATGCTGAATTTTTTCTTCTTCAGGTCGCGTATATGACCATAACTCGACATCACGCGGTAGTCGCTGCCGAGAAACTTCTCAATAGTCTTGGCCTTTGCCGGAGATTCGACGATGACAAGATTTTTTGGTGTGCTCATAGTGGTAGCTTTCTGTTTCAAGGCGCAAAATTAGTCATTTTCTTTATATTAATGTGAGATTTGCGCAAAAATTAACAAAAACGTCAAAAACGGGCATCACCCAATGGTCATTTACGCTTCCTGCCGTAATCGTTATGAATTTTGATAGCGAAGATTATCACAGAGCATACAGTAGTGATTGTATTAGCTATCACCAGAGGCCAGTTTGCGGTCATACAGCCCTGTACGATAAAGAATATAGAGCCGAGCGCAAGCATTATGAAGGCTGTGAGCGATATGCCGCCGGTATTGCGCGTGCGGATAGTCGCAATGGCCTGCGGCAGATAACCGAGTACCATACATATGGTGGCACTGTAGCCGAAGATATTTGTCCAGAGTTCGTTCATAGTTTTTATGCTTGGTAATCAGATGCCGGAGGGGCCGTGACAACCGTCGCGACCCCTCTCGGACAGAATGGGTTTTATGTCAGTGCAAATGTTTAAGGGATTCAGAGATAGTATTAGTCTTCATCAAGTGTGCAGATACTTACACGGTTCCACGACTCTTCTTCGAACATATTGCCGATGCCCTCTCCTTCAGCCACAATGCGGCTTGCAGGAATCTTGTAGCTCTTCATCAAGGCATCTTTCACAGCCTCGGCACGACGCTGTGCCAGTTTGATATTGAAATCATAGTTGCCGTCCTTGGATGCATAACCCTTGATAACGACTTTGGACTTGGGATGGTTGACCATATAGGTGGCTATCATCTCGATGTTGGGGCGCTGGTCGGCAGTAATTGTCGACGAACCTATGCGGAAGAATACGAAACGTACGGAATTGTACTGGTTGTTGACCTTCTCCACAATCTGAGGCTTTCTGTTCATGCATGAGTCGAGGGCAGCACTGCAGGCAGCCACATCGGCAAGTGCGGCATCGGTTGCCACAGTCTGTGCGGCCAAGGCGTCACGAAGCATATTGATTTCACCGTTAAGAGCGTCGATTTCACCCTGGTCATACGGACGTACACACTCGAAGCCGCCGGGAAGGTGATATGTAACGGAGGCCATGAAATTGAAAACGGCCTTATTGACATTGAATCCGAGGTTGCTCGACTTGAAATTACCCGACATATTCCACAGCACCGAAGGCTTAAGCGATACTGTCACATTGTCGTTGATATTGTAATTCAGGTTGAAACCGGCCTTAGTAGCGAAATAATTCCATGGAGATGCAGCATCGCTGCTTGAGAAATACTCGTGCGCCCAGCCTGCACCGGCCACAGCCTCAATATTGAATGGTCTTAGAGCGCATTTATACCCATCAAAAAGATTGAAGAGGTCGACAGCGCCATACAGACCGACATAAGAGTTATCGAACACGGTACTGCTATGTACGCGTCCTTTCCACGATGATGTATTGATTCCGAAAAGACCTTCGGCACCGATAGCGAAAGTAGGCGTGATTTGTTTCTGAATATGTGCGCCTACCACACCTCGCATTGATTTGAAAAACGGATTACGTCTCAGAGGTGATGTGACACCTCCGTCAAGGCCAATCGACCAGTTGTCAAAGAAACCGGGCTGCTCTACGGCCTGGGCTGATGCCGATGCGACACCTGAAACAGCAATTGCCAATGCGGCAAGGAACTTCTTTTTCATAAGAAAACAGTTTTTCGTTAAATGCATTGTCGGAAGCAAAGTTAAAACTGATAATCCTTAAATGCCAATTAATTTAACTTAAAAATCTTAATTTATTCTTTATATTACAATTTATTTAGGAGGCAATAACGGTCATTGTTTTAAAGAAAACGAACCACACGCAGCGTTTGTTCAATTTTTTTCATTTGCGACATCACAGTTTTCCGTAAAGTGCAAGTAGAGTTAAAAATATTTCCATGCTTGAAATAAAATTGTTAACTTTGCAAAAAATTTGAAACGCCCTTACACGGTCAATCATAAAGTGCTGAAAATCACTAATTAAATCATAGATGGACGCAATTGCTCACTTATTCATGCCGGGCGAAGTGTCGATAGCATCGACCCTTGTGCTTTACAGCTTCGTCATAGCAGCGGGTATTTACATCGGCAAGGTGAAAATATTCGGTATATCGCTCGGCGTAACCTTCGTTCTTTTCGTGGGCATCTTGATGGGACACTTCGGATACATGGTGGATTCGAATATCCTCAAGTTTGTACGCGAATTCGGCCTTATCCTGTTCATTTTCTCGATAGGCCTGCAGGTTGGTCCAGGCTTCTTCTCTTCATTCAAGAAAGGAGGCATGAGGCTCAATTTACTTGCCGTACTCGGAATTATGCTCAACGTGGCCATAGTGCTCGGAATCTATTTCTTCGGCAATATCCACGACATCTCAGCACTCGTAGGCGTAATGAGCGGCGCCGTGACCAACACCCCCGGCCTGGCAGCCGCCCAGCAGACAGTCACCACCCTCACCTCCTCGCCCGAGCAGGCCAACATCATGGCAAGCGGATATGCCGCAGCTTATCCTCTGGGCGTGATTGGCATTATTCTGTCGATGTTCGTTATCAAATGGGTGTTCCGCATCAACACAGCCACTGAAATCGAAAAAATCGAAAAAGAGCAGGAAGAATCGCATCTCAAGCCCTTTATGCTCTCAGTTAAAGTAGAGAATCAGCTTGTCGACGGCAAGACCCTGCTACAGCTCCACGATATCGTACGCACCAACTTCGTCGTATCGCGTATCATGGACGAAGCCGGCAAAATCACGATTCCTAAATCGTCGACACAAATCCACACAGGCAATCTTCTTCTCATCATATGCTCGGCAAGCGATGTAGAGCGATTCAAGGCTGTGATTGGTTCTGAAATAGAAATGGACTGGGAAGCAGTGCCCGCTCCGATTTTCTCACGCCGTATTCTTATCACCAAGAGCGAATTCAACGGTGTGGCCCTCGGCTCGCTGCGCCTGCACAACGGCTACAAACTCAACGCCACCCGTGTAAACCGTGCCGGCGTCGACCTTCTCGCATCTCCCAACCTCCGCCTCCAGATGGGCGACCGCCTCACTGTTGTGGGCAACCTCGAGGATATTGACCGGCTTGCCGACCGTCTCGGCAACTCGATGAAACGCCTCAACCAGCCGAACCTCATAACCATTTTCGTAGGCATCATACTCGGCATCGTGCTCGGACAGGTAAACCTCGGCTTCGACATGAAACTCGGCCTCGCAGGCGGCCCCCTCGTCGTGGCAATCCTTCTGGGCCGTTTCGGCTATCGCGCCAAACTCGTCACATACACCTCTACCTCTGCGTCGCTTCTGCTCCGCGAACTCGGCATATGCCTCTTCCTCGCATCCGTCGGTATCGCCGCCGGCAAGGACTTCGCCGCATCGGTATTCAACACCACCGGTATGTGGTGGGTAATCTGGGGTTTCGTCATCACCGTCGTACCTCTGATTATCGTAGGCTGCATTGCCCGCGGCCACGACAAAATCAACCTGCTCACAATCATGGGTCTCATGTCGGGCGGCTGCACCGACCCCCCTGCCCTTGCATACGCCAACAACTCAACAGGCAACGACGCTCCTGCCGTCGCTTACTCTACCGTCTACCCGCTCACGATGTTCCTGCGCGTGGTTGCGGCACAGGCCCTGATTCTCTGTCTTGCTTAACTTCTCATCACAACAGTCATACAAGCCGCGGCATACGTCAATGCCGCGGCTTTTTTATGCTTGCACATACGGATGATGTTTATTAAATTTGCGCAACAGAGCTATGATATGAAGAAACGTATTCTTTTATTGTCGCATATACCGCCGTATCCGGCTGTAGGAGGAGACCACATCCGTATCTGTCAGGGTGTGGATTTTCTCACACGCCACTTCGAAGTCGACATCGCCTTCATCACACACCGGCGCGATGTCGTGTCTCAGAAGAGTTTCAACAGCGCAATCGTAAATGAATACAGTTTCTATGTGCCGCCTGTATTACGTGCCTTACAGGCCGTACGCACAATTGTCAATGGCCGTGCGGAAGTAGTAAACCATTACGACAACAGCGCCATGAGACGCTTTGTGGCCGCTCATGCACATGAGTACAGCTTCATTTTCTGCGCATCGACTGTCATGGCACAATATGTCATGGGACTCAATGGTGTAAAATCATATCTCGACATGACCGATTCACTGGCCATGAACCGCGAGACGGCGGCAAAAATGTCTCATGGAATACGTCAGTATTTACTAAAAACAGAAGCACGGCGCCTGAAACTGTACGAGACCGAAGCACTGAAATATTTCCACCGCACCGCCTATATATCGGAGGTCGACGCATCATTTATCTGCGGAGGGGCCAAATGCATAGTCGGCAACAGTGTTTCTTTTGTCCCGGAAGCCGACTGCTGCCGCCACACCCCGGACTCGCGCAACATACTCTTCACAGGCATAATGGACTACGAACCGAATGTTGCCGCGAGCAGCTTTTTTGCCCGCGAAGTAATGCCGCTCATTCGGCGCGACATTCCCGATGTGACATTCACTATAGCGGGGAAATCGCCTTCAGCAAAAGTAAGGGAACTCGCCGCCCTCAGAGGTGTGTGCGTGACGGGCTTTGTAGAATCGCTCACGCCCCTTTACCGGGACTGCGCGCTTGTCGTAGCACCAATGCTCAGCGGCTCGGGAGTTCAGAACAAAATACTTCAGGCGCTGGCCTGCGGCTGCTGCGTCGTGACTACCTCCAAAGGAGCCGAAGGCATAGAGCAGCTGAGCGACTCCCTTGTGATATGCAAAGCCGACCCGGCCGTCATGGCAGCCTGTGTCGTGCAACTGCTGCACAACCCCGAAAAACGCAGGAAAATCGGCGAACTTGGGCGCCGCCAGGTAAGCGAAGGTTTCGGCCTGGAGCACACGGATGAACAATACCGCAAGTTCCTGGATATGTGAACCTCCGGACTGTCGAATGCGTTCACCTCACATGCAGGATATTCTCATATATAGCGGCATAGCAATCAATATCATAGGCGCGTTATATCTCATGGCTTATGGTATGAAATACGCATATGCTTTCTATACAGCCAGAAAACAGCGTGCCATAACCGACTCCATAAAACCCACATGGGCAAAAAAGCGGACAATCGGCTTCTCCCTGATGACTGGCGGAAGTCTCATAGCCCTTCTCGGCTGTATTATCTGATATGACACAGTCTTTTTCGGCATAAGTCGTAGTTTTTCGCGAAAAATGCTTAAATTTGCAGATTAAAAAACACGAAAAAGCTATGGCCAAAGAATATAAGCGTACACTCATCACCACGGCCCTGCCGTACACCAACGGTCCGGTACACATCGGGCACCTTGCCGGCGTATACATTCCGGCCGATATTTATGCACGTTATCTGCGACTGGCAGGCCGTCCTGTGACCATGATAGGCGGCAGCGATGAGCACGGAGTACCTATCACGCTCAAGGCCCGCAAAGAAGGCGTAACACCCCAGGACATCGTCGACCGTTACCATAAGCTTATAAAGGAGTCGTTCGAAGGTCTCGGAATTTCGTTCGACATCTATTCGCGTACAACTTCAAAGATTCACAGTGATACAGCATCGGAATTCTTCCGCCGGCTCTACGACAAAGGCGAATTCATCGAGAAAACATCAGAGCAGCTCTACGACCCGGAGGCAAAGCAGTTCCTTGCCGACCGCTACGTGACGGGCGAATGCCCTCACTGCCACAATCAGGGCGCTTACGGCGACCAGTGCGAGGCCTGCGGCACAACTCTCGCAGCAACCGAACTGATAAATCCCAAATCAACCATAACAGGCGCTACTCCCGAGCTGCGCCAGACCAAACACTGGTATCTCCCCCTCGACAAATGGGAACCGCGTCTGCGCGAATGGATTCTCGAAGGCCATAAGGAGTGGAAGACCAATGTATACGGGCAGTGCAAGAGCTGGCTCGACCTCGGCCTGCAGCCCCGCGCCGTGTCGCGCGACCTCTCATGGGGCGTTCCCGTGCCTGTAGAAGGTGCCGAGGGCAAGGTACTCTACGTATGGTTCGACGCACCTATCGGCTATATCTCCAATACCAAAGAACTTATGCCCGACAGCTGGGAGACATGGTGGAAAGACCCCGAGACACGCGTAATAAACTTTATCGGCAAGGACAACATCGTATTCCACTGCATCGTGTTCCCTGCCATGCTCATGGCTTACGGCGACAACTTCCAGCTGCCCGACAACGTGCCTGCCAACGAATTCCTCAATCTCGAAGGCGACAAAATATCCACCTCGCGCAACTGGGCCGTCTGGCTCCACGAATATCTCGCCGACTTCCCCGGCAAGCAGGACGTATTGCGCTACGTGCTCACCGCCAACGCGCCCGAGACCAAGGACAACGATTTCACATGGAAGGATTTCCAGGCACGCAATAACAACGAGCTTGTAGCGATTCTCGGCAACTTCGTCAACCGTGTGGTAGTGCTTACCCACAAGTATTATGAAGGTGCAGTCCCCGCACCGGGCGAGTATACACAACTCGACCGCGAGATGATTGATGAAATGCAGGCCCTCAAGGCATCCCTCACCGAAAATCTCGAGACATTCCACTTCCGCGAGGCTCTCAAAGACGCAATGGGCTTCGCACGTCTTGGCAACAAGTATCTGCAGGACTGCGAGCCTTGGAAAACTGTAAAGACCGACCCTGAACGTGTGAAGACTATCATGTATCTCTGCGCGCAGCTATGTGCCAACATTGCCGTGGTAATGGAGCCGTTCATGCCTTTCATGAGCGAAAAACTCGTAAAAATCCTCGGAGGCGTCAACCTCAACTGGAACGAAGTCGGTTCGACAGACATAATCAAAGCCGGCACCGTACTCGGCGAAGCTGAGCTTCTCTTCGAGAAAATCGATGACTCCGCAATCCAGAAGCAGACCGACCGTCTTGAGGCAATAAAGAAGGCCAATGCCATGGCAGCCTTCCAGCCGGAGAAAGTGCTTCCGGAAGTAGGCATCGATGACTTTGCCAAGCTCGACCTCCGCATAGGCACCGTGCTTGAGTGTCAGGCAGTACCCAAGGCAAACAAACTGCTGCGCTTCACTATCGACGACGGCACGCCCTCACACCGCACTATTGTGTCGGGCATTGCAAAGTTCTACAAACCCGAAGAACTCGTAGGCAAACAGGTGATATTCATCGCCAACCTCGCGCCGGCCAAAATCCGCGGCATAGAATCGCAGGGTATGATTTTATCGGCTCTCAATGCCGACGGCTCGCTCGTCGTAGCTGCTCCCTCGGCCAAATGCACCCCGGGCGCACAAGTAAAATAACATAACCAGCGCGTAACCTATACCACACATGAAACCACGCATTCTCATAGTCTACACCGGCGGTACTATCGGCATGATTGAAGACCCCGAAACCAAGGCCCTGAAGCCTTTTGACTTCTCGCACCTAATGGAAAACGTGCCGAAGGTGAAGATGCTCGACTATGAAATCGACAACATACAGTTCCATCCGCCCATTGATTCATCGGATATGGATGTGGCTCACTGGCAGCTGATAGCCCGCAGTATTGCCGACAACTATTCGAGTTACGACGGTTTCGTAGTGCTTCACGGCACCGACACCATGGCATATACAGCCTCGGCATTGTCGTTCATGCTTGAAAATCTCAGCAAGCCTGTCATCATCACCGGCTCACAACTCCCTATCGGAGAGGTGCGCACTGACGGTGAGGAGAATCTGATTACGGCACTTCAGATAGCGGCTGACCAGGACGTGAGCGGGGTGCCGACAGTGCGCGAGGTGGCAATTCTCTTCGAAAACTATCTCTGGAGGGGAAACCGCTCCACAAAACGCAGCGCCGACAACTTCAACGCGTTCAAGAGCAACAACTATCCCGAACTCGCCAAAATCGGCCTCGGCATCAGTTTCAATTACGATGCCCTCGCCAAAATACGCCGCACTCTGCCGCTCAATCCTCATTACAGCCTTGACAGCCGGGTGATGAGCATTGACCTCTTCCCCGGCCTCAATGAAGACATACTCCGCTATCAGCTCAACACTCCGGGAATACGAGGCATCGTGCTGCGCACGTTCGGCGCAGGCAATGGTCCGACCAAACGATGGTTCGTCGACGCAATCCGTGAGGCCGTAGAGCGTGGAGTCGTGATTGTCAATGTCACCCAGTGTGTCAACGGTGGAGTCCAGGCAAGCCGCTATATGGGCGGCGACTATCTTCTCTCGGCAGGTGTGGTATCAGGTTATGACCTCACTTTCGAAGCCGCCATTACCAAGATGATGTATCTCTTCGGCCTCGGCCTCGAACCCGACGAGGTACGTCAGCGTCTGGACGTGCCCATATGCGGCGAGATGTCAATTACCAATCCGCGACGAATGTAAAATAGTATTCCGCCATGCGTATGCTACTCCGCTTAATGCTCCGTCCAGCTGTCGCCGCAGTGTTCTTCTGCGCGACAATTCCGGCGCTGTATGCCGCGGGGGCGGCCCCAGTATGGGAAGTTTTGCGGATTAACGGCGACGAAACAGACAACGCAGGCGAGGAGCTTCCCCCTTTCGAAATCGAAGTTCGCGACGGATATGTGTACGTGATGGCTAACCGTCAGATGAAAGTGGAAGTTTTCACCATTCTCGGACAACTTGTCACAAACCGCAAAGTACAGCCTGGCGTAGTACGACTGAAACTCGACAACCGCGGCATATACATAATAAAAGGCGCAGGCAACACACGGCGAATCAATCTGTAACAGACATCCCACAACCGACATCATATGGCTAAGATAAAGATAGTGAACACTTCGGGTCTTGAACTCCCACAGTACTCCACTCCGCACTCTGCCGGCATGGACGTGCGGGCTGCAGTCGACAGCCCCGTGACCATAATGCCCGGCGAGCGCCGGCTGATTCCGACCGGTCTCAGAGTACAGCTTCCCGACGGCTTCGAACTGCAGATGCGTCCCCGCAGCGGACTCGCACTGAAGCGCGGTGTCACACTTTTAAACTCTCCCGGTACAGTCGACGCTGACTTTCGGGGGGAAATTGGTGTTATAATAATAAATCACTCGGATGAGTCCTTCACCGTCGAACGAGGCGACCGTATCGCACAAATGGTGCTCGCACGCTACGAACGCTTCTGCTGGGACGAGACCGACAGTCTCGATGACAGCGAACGTGGAGACGGCGGATTCGGCCACTCGGGGGTGAAATAACACCTAATCAACGTTTTTGAAGTGAAAAAAAGTCTCTTACGTCTGCCTCTGTTCCTTGCCGCAGTATTAATCTGCGCCACTGCTTTCATGTCGGCCGCAGGCGGCAAGAAAGCACGGAAGGTGAATTTTGCCGATGCTAAAAAAGCCGAATACGTATATCTCGAAGCCGCGAATGCCTACACGCAGGGGCGCGTCGACGATTATCTGATGCTTTTGCGCCACGCCGCGTCTCTCAATCCCTACGACCCTTTCATTGCCGGAGCGCTCGGCGAAGTCACCATTCAGCTTAGCCGTGATTCCGGCGTGATAGCGAAAGCCTACCGTGCATTGGCCGACCGTTTCGAGGCCGAGCCAACCGAACGCGCATATTACATACCATATGCCCAGGCTGCAGAATATCTCGGACGCCACGATGACCGCATCCACATCTGGGAGACTCTCGACCGACTGATGCCCGACCGCACAGACCCGGCCATGCAGCTCGCCGAAGCCGTAACGGCACGCTATTCAGTAACTGTCGATACTGCCGACTTCAATCGTGCCATGCGTATTTACGACCGCATAGAGGCTGCAACGGGTCCGACTCCCGAGCTCACCGCCCGCAAAATAACAACATTAATGCAGCGCAATGACACCGCAGGAGTGGAGCGCTCACTCGGCATGCTTGCGAAAGCGGCCCCGGGAGACTCGCGTACCAATCTTTTCATCGGCAGAGTCTTCGAGATGATTGTGAAGCCCGATTCCGCGCTGTTTTATTTTAACCGGGCTGAGGCAGCCGACACCACCGATGGCACCGTATATCTCGCCCGAGCCGATTTCTTCCAGTCACGCGGCGACTCGGCTGCCTATCGCGACGAAGTGTACAACGCCCTGCGCTCTCAGAACCTTGAATTTCCTCAGAAATTCCAGCTCATGCTCAACGTATTGGCCAAACAATACAATGATTCAACCAAATGGGCGCAAATCGACGATATGTTCAACACTCTGGAAGAAATTAACCCCGGAGAGGCCAAACTTCATCAGCTCTATGCCGAATTCAAAGACGTGCAGGGCGATAACGCAGGGGCCGCCGAGCAATATTCCTACAGTCTCGACCTTGACCCAAATGACAGCACCGTGTGGGCCGCACGCGTGTCGGCGCTCGGCCGTATTCCCGACGAGGACGCCGTGCTGCGTGAGAGCCGTCATGCTCTGGAACTCTTCCCCGGCAACGCATATTTCTCGCTGATGGGGTCGTTTGTACTCGCACGCCGCGACCAGTATCCGCAGGCCCTGCTTCTGCTTGACAGTGCGGACGTATCGCAGCAAAGGGTATCTCCGACCGTAGCGTCGGAAGTTCACCGTGTCCGCGGCGATTATCTTGAAAAACTCGGTATGCGCGACAGTTGCATGACCGAATACGAGCTCGCCATTGGCCTTGACGGGAATAACTTCATGGCCATGAACAACTGCGCGTATTTCATGGCTCTCGACAGCATAAACCTCGACAGGGCCGAACTATATGCACGTATGGCTACTGAATCCGACTCGACCAGTACCACATTCATCGACACTTACGCATGGGTGGCATATCAGAAGGGGGACTTTGAGAAAGCCCGTGCACTCATTGACCGTGCCATTGCAATAGCAGAGGCCGCCCCGGCAGACAGCACCGTCACCGAAGAGATTGTAGAAGAACCCGAAGAAAAT
Source organism: uncultured Muribaculaceae bacterium (assembly GCA_910587355.1). Classification (GTDB taxonomy): domain Bacteria; phylum Bacteroidota; class Bacteroidia; order Bacteroidales; family Muribaculaceae; genus CAG-873. The sequence goes on along the minus strand of CAJUKF010000001.1, from coordinate 91,958 downwards.
GATGAAAACGGGCCATCAGCCGAAATCTACGACCATGCCGGCGACATTTACTTCCGTTGCGGAGACATCGAACAGGCTCTGGCCTATTGGCGCAAGGCCCTTGCCATCGACCCCGAAAACAAACTGATAAAAAAGAAAATCAGCGCCAAACGCATCATAAAGGAATGAAATTAAAAAACACTTGTACAGCCATAATTGCCGCAGCCGTAATGCTGCTCGGTCTGAGTGCCTGCCACTCTAACAAACCGTCAGGCACGGAAGGCTATGGCAATGAAAAGAACACAGGGAGCAATACAGAGCGTAATATCGAAAAGGCATACACTTCGCTCACAGAGGCATACAAGCCGTGGAGCGAAGTGCGGATGCCCATAAAAATGAGCCTGTCGGAACCACGCCGGCTATCGGTATCCGGCACATTAAACATGCAGTACGGCAAAGCGCTGTCAATCACCCTAAAGGCCCTTTTCTTCGAAATCGCCACAGTCTATGCCGACAACGATTCGCTCATCGTTGTCTCAAAAATAGCCGACGCCTATTACAAAGAATCTCTTGAAAGCCTCCGTCGCTACAGCGGCCTTGATTTGCGCGACATGCAGTCGCTGCTCCTCGGACAGCTGTTCGTACCTGGCGGCAGCCGCGCCACGGCCGGCGAACGCCGTAAATTTGAGCTCAGCGACCTCAATGCCGGGGAAAAAACAGAAACATCCGACCTTCTGATGAAACTTACACCCCGAAATCTTCCGGCGGGGGTAAATGCGTACTTTACCGCAGTCCAGCCATTAGCTGCATCAGAACCGGCTCTTCTCCGGTCGCTCGAACTTCAGGCAAATACAACAACCGTTGCATTCAGTTTCTATGATGCCGCATCCACTCCGGCAGGCCCGTCATCCTCGGAAATGGAAATCAGCGCAGCTCTTAAAGAGCGTAAATTCAAAGCCGGACTGATACTCAACTACGACCGTGCTGCATGGGGAGGCAAGACTGAAATACAAAAGCCTTCTGTGCCGCGTTCCGCCCGCAGGCTCACTTTCGCCCAAATATATAAGCTGCTTCAAAACATCTGATGCTCCGCGACTTACTCATACTGCTCATTATCACACTTCTTCCGGCTCTTCCTCTGGAGGGCAAGAAGCGCACGGCCAACACTGTCAAACAGGAGAAGCGTGAAGTAAACCGCCGTATAGAGCAGACCCGCGGGAAAATCAAATCGAACCTCGAACAGACGCGCCGGCAACTGGCACAGTTCGAATCTCTCGGTGCCGAAATTTCAATGGCCGACAAGAGCATATCGGCACTATCTCATAAGGTTGATTCGGTCACCGCACGGGAAAAAGCACTTGCCGACACCGTAGAAATATCGCGTAAACGCGTTGACGCGCTGAAGGCATCGTATGCCGAATCGCTGCGCAGCATACGGCGCCAGCGTCAGCTGTCATCGGCAACGACTTTCATCTTTTCGTCACGTTCGTTCTCCGAGGCCCGCAGACGTATGCGATATCTCCGCGAACTCAGCAACTGGCAGACAGAGAAAGCCACCGACCTGCACGAAGCTATAAAAATACTTGAAGTCCGTCAGAACGAACTCGACTCCATGCGCCGTACTCTCGCCGCATCCCTGTCGGAACTCAAAATACAGAAAGGCAAACTCGTAAAAGCCCGCAGTGAATCCAATGCCCTTGTCGGGAAACTGCGCAGACAGGGACGCCAGCTCAATCAGGCATTGAACGAACAGCAGGCGCGCAACAAGCGCCTCGACGATGAGCTGAACCGTATTATCGAAGAGGAGGCCCGGGCAGCAGCCGAAGCTGAAAGACAGCGCCGCATCGCAGCCGAAAAGGCGGCAAAAGAGGCGGAAGCCGCCGAGGCTGCCAAGAAGGCCCAGACCGTCCAAAACAATAAGAAACAGACCGGTAACAGCGCCTCCCCAAAAAAGGGCGGCGAAAAAAATAACAAAACTACAGCCACCCCTCCGACAATTCCCGAGACCAAAGCAGCCGCCAGTAAGCAGAAGCGGCAGAAAGAGATTGCCAACGTGCCGGGCACCCCGCGCAAGCCTGCGGCAAAGACTTTCGAGCAGGCAAAAGGGCGCCTGCCGATGCCCGTTACCGGTCCTGCGGTAATAGTTTCAGATTTCGGACGTCACGCACATGAAGAATTCTCGAAAGTGGAGGTACAGAACAACGGCATCGACATAGAGACTTCTCCGGGAGCCTCTGCGGTCGCCGTCTATCCGGGAACCGTTTCTATGGTCATTGTCATGGACGGCTTTCATAATGTAGTGCTTGTGCGCCACGGCGAATATCTCACCGTCTATGCCGGCATCACCGACCTTGCCGTGCACAAAGGTCAGCAAGTAACCGCCGGACAAGCGCTCGGCCGGATATACTCCGACCCCGCCGACGGAAACCGCACCCGTCTCCATTTTGAAGTTCGTCGGGAGAAAGAGAAACTCAATCCGTCACTGTGGCTTCGATGAATGGCAAAAACCATAAATCGCCTACAACAGCACGAGTGCTCAAAGCGCTGAGCGTCTTCGGAGGCGTGCAGATTATTTCCATACTATGCTCCGTGGCGAAAAACAAACTCGCCGCCTTATGGATAGGGCCTGTCGGCATAGGTCTGCTGGCTATCTACAACTCACTGACCGACATGATGATGCAGCTCTCTCTGCTCAATGTGCCGCAGAGCGGAGTGCGCGACCTCGCCGCAGACATCCACGACCGCGGGCGCACCGCTGTCAATGTGCACGTCATCCGCCGGCTCATGCTTATGCTCGGCATAGCCGGCATGGTGCTTATGGCATTGCTCTCGCCGGCATTCAGCGAATGGGCTTTCGGAGATACGGACCATACCGTCATGTTCGCCGCGCTGTCGGTTGTAATTCTGCTGCAGGCGCTCCTCAACCGCGAGACTACCGTAATGAGGGGTCTTGACAGACTCAGGCCGCTTGCTAAATGTTCAGTCTTCGGTTCAGTCGGGCTGCTGGCAGCCTCAGTTCCACTGCTTTATTTCCTCAGAACAGACGGTATCGTCCCGATGATTATATCATGCTACCTTGTGGCTGCGCTTCTGGCATATATCTACCGTGTCCGCGATATTCCGGCAGTACGGCTGACCTTGAAAGAAGTGTGGCGCACGGGGCGACCGATGCTTACGCTCGGTATGTACCTCACCGCCAGCACTTTCATCACAATGCTTGCTTCCAACATATTCATCATCTTTCTGCGCCGCCATTACGGAGATGCCGAAGTAGGCTTCTATCAGGCCGGCTATACGCTGATTAACACATATGTAGGCATGATATTCACATCCATATCCATGGAGTACTATCCGCGTCTTGCATCTACCATACAGCATCGTTTCCGCACAGAAGTGATAGTATCGCACGAAATAAAGATTGCCATGTGGGTACTGATGCCGGTGGCTGTGACTTTTGTATGCTGCAGCGGTCTGATAATAAAGATTCTTTACACCTCGGCCTTTGAAGCAGCCCTTCCCTTTATCATAATCGGTGCCACAGGTGTGTTTTTCAGGGCCGTATCGTGGTGCATGGCCTTTGCCATTATTGCCCGCGGCGACGGAAAAATCTATATGCTCACCGAAACAATGAGCGCCGTGGTTTATCTGGCGCTATACATGCCGCTTTTCAATCATTTTGGCTTCATAGGCCTCGGTGTAGGATACGTGGTGTGGTATTTCATGTATCTTCTTGTCGTATATGCGGTTTATCGTTTCCGCTATGGCATGACACTGCGTCGCGGCATAATTTCACTCGTCGCCGCAGGCATGGCTGTGGCAATACTTGCCGTAATCGGCTATTACACAGCTGGGCCGTGGATTTCCCTGCTGCTGATTCTGCCTCCTGCCGCATGGAGCGCATGGAGAAAATTATTAAAATAAGTTAAACGTATATTGTATTCCGGATTTTTGTCTACCTTTGCAGTGTTGTACACAACTACAACACTAAAACACATTAAAACCAATCACGATGACAGACTTCCTGCTGACTTTCCTCATGGTGCTTCTCATCATTATCCTACTCTGAGCAATGATAAATCTCGAGCATCTTACATACAGCTACCGCAAAGGCCCGAATGCAGTAAACGATGCCACAGGCAGAGTAACACCCGGCATATGGCTCCTTTTAGGAGAAAACGGCGCAGGCAAGACCACCTTGCTCAAACTTATGGCCGGACTGCTACGTCCTCAAACTGGTGTCTGCCGTCTCGACGGCGAAGAAACAGCGCTCCACGCGCCGTCGGTAATGCGACGGCTGTTCTTTCTTCCCGATGAACTTGAGGTGCCGGCGAAGACTGTCGCCGCTCTTGCGGCCACAGACGGCATTTTTTACCCTAATTTCAACAAAGAGACTCTTGAAAGGAACCTCGTAGCTTTCGGCCTGACCGGTCATGAAGAGATAACAGACACTTCTCTTGGCACGCGGCGCAAACTTCTGGCAGCCTATGCGCTTGCCTTAGGCGTCGACATGCTGTTGCTCGACGAGCCTGCCAACGGGCTCGACATCGACTCGAAGAAAACACTCCGGCGGCTGATGGCCGGATGTATCGAAAGCGAGCAGACCGTGATTGTGTCGACTCACAACATATCGGACCTCCGCGAACTATATGACGGACTGATGCTGATGCACAAGGGACACCTCGCCGTATGCCTCACCGCCGACGATATTTCATCAAGACTCAGTTGCGTGCGCTCAGCCACAACAGTGCCCGACGCATTGTACTCCGAGCGCAGTGCAGGCGTGGTGTCGTCAATCGTCAGAGCCGAAGGCGACGAGACAGGAGATATCGACTATGCCCTGCTCTATTCGGCTGTGATGAGCGGGAATACTGAAATCATTAAAATTCTATCGGACAATGGCTGAAACAGCATTAAATGACATCAACCGCTTCAGCTGGCAGCGGGTGCGGCAGTTCGGCGGTCTTTTCCGTCAGAGTCTCCGCAATCAGATTATCATATACACTCTGATAGAAGCACTCCTTGTGATAGTGACAAGTGTGTTTCCGCGTGAAGAGATTATTCTTGGCGCTTGCTGCATCATATGGATAATGTCTCTCGCAGTACCGTACGTTTTCACCCTTCGCGACGACACGCTGCTGCGCCTCGCCCCCGTCAAGGCCTCCGAGAGGCTCACATTCTATCTCCTGTGGATTATGATTATCTTCCCGTTGCTCATGACCGCCATACAATGGTTGCTGATGTACATCGGGTGGCTTTACGAACCGCACGGACTATTGGAGTTCGTACTGGAATCGTTTACCGAAGCCTCACACCTCCTCTCATGGCCCACAGCAGTGCTCCTGTATTGCGTATCATTCGTTACAGGTTACTCCATGTATTTCCTTGTTACGGACGCTGCTGTCACCTGCCGCCGTCATCCTGTCCTATGGGGCGTAATACGCACAGCTATAGTCTTAATTTCTCTCTCTTTTATCGGCGCAATGTGCGGAGTGATTTATGCGTTGCTCGGGCTGCCTCTTGAAGCCGGAGGAATGGAGAATATGCTGATATGTATTGAAGTGACTTCGGGTGTACTCAGCCTGCCTGTCGGCATATTGGCACTGCGTCACCTTTATAAATATCTGAAGTAGTGGAGTTCGCAAGCGACAAACCTATATACCGGCAGATAGCCGACTACTGCTGCGAGCAGGTGCTCACGGGAGCATGGGCCAGCGGAGGCAAAGTGCCTTCGGTCCGAGAGCTGGCTCTTGACATGGCCGTGAACACCCACACAGTACTAAAGGCCTACGACCAGCTTCAGGCCGACGGAATCATAGCACCGCGACGCGGTATGGGATATTACGCTGCCGAAGATGCTCCGGCCCAAGTACTCGAACTACGGCGCCAGAACTTCTACGCAGACACTGTGCCGGCACTAAAGCGTCAGCTCGATTTGCTGGGCATTTCGCCGGAAGAGCTGCTCGAGCATCTTCGTAACCAACAATAAGCAATATCAGAAATCCTCAAGCAGAGGGTCATCTTCCCCTTCCGAACCGGGCAGGAATGGTGCTGGCTCAGGCTTTGCCGGCTGCTCGGGTGATTTTGCAGGCGCTGTTACGGGAGATTTTACAGGAGACTTTGGCGTAGTGGGAATTTTGGGCGCAGGCTGAGGTATCGGTTTTTCCTGAGGCTGCTGCGGTGCCGTCAGAGGCAGCTGCGGCACTTGTGGTGCAGGCCGGGTGATATCGGCCTCAGGCCCATCGACAACTGCTTCGGCCTCTGCATCGGCACCTGCATCTATAGCCGCATCGGAATCAGGTACTGCATACGTATCGGGAAGCCCTTCTGCCGCTTCTGCTTCTTCAGCTTCCTCAAGTGTCTCTATTTCGTCAGGAGCGAGAATATCAGCCTGTGCATCGATATAATTCTGCTCGTCGAGATATCTGAAATACTCCTCAAAAGAGCGTCCCTGCTCAAGAAGAATCTTGAAGTTGGCATCGCTGATAGCTATCGGACGCACACCGGCAGGCAGCCTGAAGTCGTCGGAGGCCGCCATTACCGAGCGGTAATGATTGAGTTCGGCCTGATTGGCGAATCCGCTGACTATGACCATGCCGAGACGGCCGAAATTCATCTGTTCGAGGTCATAATCCTTGACAACGAACGAGCGGAAATTATGCCTGGCGATAGCGAACAGCAACTCATTTGACGATACCTTATCGGTGGGGAATGTGAATACTAACCGCTGAGGTACTTCTTCATTGAGTTCGAACTGAGCTTTGCCATCGGCTGCAACGGAAGCGGAGTCATTTCCAAGACTGATATCCCATATCATACCTCGCAGATTGGTGCCGATTCCGGCCTGTAGTTCACGCCCCTGCGCCATGCCTTTGAGCCATGCGGAAGCAACCGGCGTAATGTCTGTATCGGGATATCGGTCGAGCAATTCGCGCAGCGTGGTGTTAAATTTTTCCTTGTCGCGCTCGGTGACATATGCAAGCGCATGGAGGAACATGAACTTCGGCAGAGTCTTGCTGAGCGGATACTTCTCATTTATTGTTTCATAAGCCTTATGGACATCATAATTGCGGTTGTCGAGATAAGCCTCGTAAGTTTTCTCATACAGCTCCTGCTGATATTTGTCCATATTGCGGAGGTCGTCGAGATAATCGGGATTACGCATTGCTACACCGTACTTGGAATCGGCAAAATCGCTTAGAATCAGCTGCCGGTAACGCTCGGCTTCGGCTGTGCGGCCCTGACGCATATACATCAGATAAAGATTATAATAAGTGTCGAGGCGGTAAACATTGTCGGGATAGTCGCGGAGCAGACGGTCGAACTCAGCCTTGGAAGCACTGAAGTCCTCGAGCTTGTCCTTGAGAATGACACCCATATTATACAGACCCTCCTGAATAACATCGTGAGCCGTATTTTTCTCCTCGTCGGTCTTCGGAATCTGGGCGAGATAGTATTCGGGATAATGCGGGTCGGAGCTGTGGTCGTCTTTCTCGTCTTTTTCTTCGTTTTCGGGCGAGTCCTCATTGATATTCCGAGCATCTTCGGCATCGGCATCCGAATCGCCTGCAGCATTGAAGTCATCGGTATTGAACGACGATTTATTGCGGCGACGCCAGTTGTCCTCGAGCTTACGCGAACCCCATCGTTTCTGGAACTCCGTCTTGCCCGCATTGCGCGTAGCGGTGTTATAGAAATACCATGAATTGTCGGAGTTTATAACGAAGGTCTGGGTCTTGTTGTCCTGAAGATTATTGCCTTTGGCAGCCTGATTCGCAAGATACTCCTCACGGGCTGCGTCCTCGGCTTCTTTCTTCTCTTTTTCCTTAAGTTCCCTGATGATTTTTTCAATCACCTCCATTTGCTGTTCGGGCGACATTGCCGCCAGCCGCAGGAGTGAGTCCTGAAGGTTTACATTCTGTGAATATACCGAGAGTTCGTCGAGCACGTCGGAGCGCAGTTTTATGTCAGCGAGACCCGGATATGACTCAGGTAACTGCGGCACGGCCTCGGAGTACGACGGCTGTGCCTTCTCATAATTGCCCTGAAGGAAATACAGTTCCCCGAGTTTCAGCTGATTGAGAGCCTTGTCGATGCCGTTTCGGGTTGATTTTTCGTTTGCAAGTTCATAGTTTTCAATGGCATGCAGTGTATCGCCACGGCTCAGATATAGGTTGCCGATTGCATAATAGACCTGGTCGAGATAGTCTTTGTTTCGGTCGTAACGGGTCATGCGGCGCAGCGCTTTCACCTCAGGCTCGATATCAGAGCCCGAAAAGACCTCCGACTGCTTGATGCGTGCATTGAATTTTGTGCGGTACGGCGCCGATGCCGAACTTCCGGCCGATGCAAACGCCTTGTACGCCAAATCTTTCTGACCGAGACGCTCGTACACCTGCCCCAGCAGAAAGTTAAGACGCGTTTTCTGGGCGCCTTTAGCACCCTTCACTGCCTCGACAAGGAACGGCAGAGCCTCCTCGCATTTCGATGCATGGATATAATAATCGGCGTAAGTGAAATTATAAAGTCTGCGCAGACCGTTGGAAGGTAGGTCGTCATGAGATATACGTGTCAGTATCACCTCGGCCTCGAACTGCCAGCCCATGCCGATATATGACAAAGCCTGAAAGAGCTTGGCCTCCACGACAGTCTTAGGCAACCACGTGAAATGCCGGCTGATATAGAAGAACGTTGACGCGGCCCCGAGAAAGTCTCCGTTGTAGTACTGGCTGCGACCCATCATCATCCATGCATTATGAAGGAAAGGATTGTATTCGTCGCGCTTCATCCATTCCTTGTATTTAGGGTCGTTTCGCTTGCCGGCTTTCTTCGCCGGCTTTTTCTTTATGGAGCGAAGCTGTATGGCTTTCTGGGCTTTCTCGATTGAACGGGTGAAATCGCCCGACGGCTGGGGAGCGCTCTTGTCATTACGGGCTTCGACAGGATGCATGTACACGTTGCGCGAGTAATCGTCCTCGTATTTGCTCTCCATGTCGGCGAGCGTCTCGCGGAAGTGGGTGTCGCCGTTATAGTAAATATTATACCGTGTGATGAACTCCTGATAGCGGCGGTTGGCGGCGGTGTTTTTCTTGGCCGAACAGCCCGACAGCAACAGTGCCGCCGCAAGAGCGACGGCAGCAAAAAGCACTGCGCCGGAGATTCGTAAACGGTATTTCATCAGCATTATAACGCTGAATCAGGCACGCTTATTGTGCCGCCGCCTGAGTTGGAGCCTTGGGAGCGGCAGGATAGGCGATACGCGAGTGATAGATAGTCATCAGACGTTTTATAAACGCCTCTTTGATAGTCTCTATGTCACGGAAGCGGAGTGTCGACGAATTATGAAGGCCTTCGGCAATCTGACTGTCGATGATACGGTTGACAAGAGATGCGATATCTTCGCGCGTATGCTCCTTGAGCGAACGGGAGGCTGCTTCGACAGCATCGGCCATCATCAGAATCGAGGTCTCGCGGCTCTGAGGATTCGGGCCGGGATAAGTGAAGGGCGATTTGTCGACATCTTCATCGGGATGCGCCTTGCAATAGGTGATATAGAAATATTTTGCCATACCGGCACCGTGATGCTCGCGTATGAACTGACGCACCGATTCGGGGAGACGCGCCCGCTCGGCCATCTGCAGCCCATCCTTCACATGATTAATCACAATGGCGGCGCTGCGCTCGGGCGACAAGGCATCATGCGGATTCACGCCATGCTGATTCTCGGTGAAAAAAGCGGGATTGGCGATTTTGCCTATATCGTGATAGAGCGCGCCTGCACGCACAAGCTGCACGTTGGCTCCGATACGCTGTGCGGCATCACATGCAAGATTGCTCACGGCAATCGAATGCTGGAAAGTGCCGGGACACTCGTTAGACAGCCGCATGAGCAGCGGGGCGTTGATATCGGCAAGCTCGACAAGCGTCACTACCGACACAAAGCCGAACACGCGCTCAACGACAAACATCATTATATAAGCCATTGAGGTAAGGGCGGCACTGACTGCAAGAATAGCGGCCATACGCCATGTGCAGCCCTCAAGAGAACCATTCATAAGCAGTTCAAGCGACAGATAGCTCAGAAGATATGCCAGAACTACAACAGCCGATGTACGCAGCAGCTGCGAACGGCGCGAGAGCTCGCGAAGCGAAAATACGGCCGAAGTAGCCGCACAAAATTGCAGGAATAGGAATTCAAGCGCGAATGCCGTGACTCCTGCGCATGCAAGCGAAAGAATCGCCGTGGTGAAAAGTGCGGTGCGTCCGTCGAAGAACACAAGCACAAGCACAGGCACTATCATCATGGGCGCCAGATACACACCCTGAGCCACAAAATAATTCAGCCCCACACCTACAAGGAAGAAGAGCGTGATAAGACTGTAAATGAAGATGAACGCCCTCAGGTTATTGTATATATTGTCACAGAAGAAATATATATACAGCATCAGCAGAGCCATGAGCATGGCCACGTAAAAGAACTGTCCGAGCAGCATCAGCCACCGGCTCTGATTCTGTTTGTTGCTCATCTGGTCGAGCATTGTCTCGAAAGTGCGCAGATTGGTGAAATCCTGCGACGAGACAATGGCGCCCTTGTCGATAATTGTCTGGCCTTGGAGAATGATTCCGCGGTCGGCGGTTATAGTAAGGTACTCATACTCATAATTACGGCGGCATTCCTCTTCGTTGCGCGTATAGTTCGGCAGGAGGAGATTCTGCAGATTGCTCCGCAAGAAATACTGGTGCAGCTCAGGGTCTGTGATGATTGAGTCGAGATACACATATGCGTCGCGGGGAGAGGTAAATGCCGAAGTCGACATCTCGTTGAGCACGTTTTTGTCGAGGATTCTCACTTTTGGAAGGCGCCCCTGTTCGATTTCCTCGCGGGTGCGCATATCCACCATGCCTGATGAATATATTTTGCGCAGTTCGGCACCGAGCCGCTTCTGCAGATTTGTTCCCGGCGACTCGGGCAGACGGCTCACAATAGTATCGATAATGAGCTGGTTGAGCTCATATATCGGCACAAAACGAGCGCTGAGCGAGTCGCGTGCGGCAATGATTGTCGCCGAGTCGGGATGCACCGGTATATCGAAAGGCGCAATAAGCTTGGAGTAGTTCCACGGACGACCTTCCTCGTAGTTATATCTGTTTGCCTCAGGATGCGGATAGAAATACACAATAATCAGCGTGGCCGCAAGAGCTATGAGTATTTTTTTTAGAAGCATTTTCGGAGGGGTGTTATGTTTTTAGAGAATTCGGGTAGCGCGCGTCACTCCCTGTATTTTTTTAGTCCGGTCACAGAGGTCGCGCACAACATCCTTGTCGTTAACTTCAATCCAGAGGTCGGCATGAAAGACTTCTTTCTCGGCCTCGATAAAGAGTTTGCGTATATTTATACCCATGAGACTCGATATTAGCTGAGTTATTTCCTGGAGGATTCCGCGTCGGTCGATGCCCTCGATACGGACATGTGCAGTGAACAGGTCGGTGACACCGGCCCATTCCGTAGCCACAATCCGCGAGCCATAACCGGCCTTGAGCACCTGCGCTCTGGGGCAGTCAACCGAATGAATCTCGACCTTGCCGTCATCGTTGACAAAGCCGAGCACGTCATCTCCGGGAATGGGATTGCAACATGAACTGATGATATAATTCGGTCCGTGTGCGTCGGTGTGAAGAGTATAAATCTGTTTTGTGTTGACTGGTTCTGGCTGTTGCAACTCGCCTGAGAGAGTTTCAGGCGAAGAAGAGGTGACTATACGGCCGATAAGGGGTATTTTGGAGAGAATGCCGGAAGACTGCTTCTTCCCATCTACAACATGCTTGAGCGGTTTGATTAAGAAGTCTCCGAGAACAATCTCATCGGCACCGAGCTGATAGCACAGTTCATCACGGTTGGCTACATGGAATACACCAAGCATTTTGGTAATGACACGGTTGGATTCCTCTATCCCGTGTGAGGCAAACCATTCTTCAAGAATCTCATTACCTTTTACAATCACGGGCTGCCGCATGGCGCGCAGGCTTTTGCGCAGGCGTGTACGGCCTTTTGCCGTATTGAGAAAATTTTCCCATTCAGGCAGCGGCATCTGGGTTTTGGAAGTGAGGACTTCTACCTGGTCACCGCTTTTTAGCTCTGTCTGCAGGGGCATGAGCTTATGGTTCACTTTGCCGGCTATACAGTGTATGCCGATTTCGGAGTGAAGATGGAAGGCAAGGTCGAGTACAGTGGCTCCTGCCGGAAGCGTAATCAGTTCACCTTTCGGAGTGAACACCACAATTTCCGAAGCAAAAAGATTGAGCTTGAGGGTATTGAGAAAATCAATCGCACTCGGTTCGGGATTGTCAAGAATATCCTTGATTGTCTTCAGCCATGCATTGAGCTCCGACTCTTCGTCGCCGTCGCCGATTTTATATTTCCAGTGAGCGGCAAAACCTTTTTCGGCAATCTCGTCCATACGGCGCGAGCGTATCTGGACTTCTATCCAGTTGCCGTCGGGACCCATGACGGTAAGGTGGAGAGCCTGGTAGCCGTTTGCCTTGGGGGTGGCAATCCAGTCGCGGGTACGGGTAGGATGCAGCTGATACAAATCGGTAATGGCTGAATAAATGCTCCAGCACATCGCCTTTTCTTTGTTTATATCGTCGCACTCGAATACTATTCGCATGGCATATAGGTCATATACCTCCTCAAACGGCAAATGCTTGGTTTCCATTTTATTATAAATGGAATAAACCGATTTCAGTCGGGCTTTGGCCTCATACTTGATACCGAGTTCGTCGAGTTTCTGCTTTATGGGCAGCGAAAAATCGCCGTACACCTCGGAGCGCCGTGCCTGGCTTTCCTTGATTTTATCAGAAATCTGCTTGTATATATCGGGGTGCTCATACTTGAAACTGAGGTCCTCAAGTTCGGTCTTGATAGGAAAGAGACCGAGACGGTGAGCCAGCGGCGCATAGATATAAAGAGTCTCACCTGCGATTTTATAGCGCTTGTTGGGAGCCATTGAACCGAGGGTGCGCATATTGTGCAGACGGTCGGCCATTTTGATGAGTACCACACGTATATCCTCGCTCATGGTAAGGAGGAGCTTGCGGAAGTTCTCTGCCTGCACTGATGCCTTGTCGCCGAAAATTCCGCCCGAAATTTTGGTAAGGCCGTCGACAAGCTGCGCGATTTTAGGGCCGAAATGCTGTTCGATGTCTTCTACGGTAAATTCCGTATCCTCTACCACATCATGCAGCAACGCTGCGGCAATTGAAGTAGAACCGAGGCCGATTTCCTGTGATACAATCGTAGCTACCGCAATGGGATGCATAATATAAGGCTCGCCCGAACGGCGCCGTACGCCGGCATGGGCCGCTTTCGCAAACTGGAAGGCACGGTCGATAATCTCCACTTTCTTGCGGTGATTGCTGTTCAGATAACCGTCCACGAGGGCCTGATAGGCCTCCTGAATCATCTGCTCATCGCTATCTGTCTGCATATATGTACCTTCTTGTTCCATGGTGCAACGATTGATATTTTGCCAATTAGCCACAAATTTAGCACATTATGCCGTAATTATCAAAAAAATCGCATCCGACAACAAAAAAATAATGGATACTATAGGTGTATTGAAAGCAAAACAACTATTTCTCAAGCAACGCCTCAGGAGGTGCGATAAGATAGAGGCGCTTACGGGCCCGTGTCACGGCAGTATAGAACCAGCGGTAAAGCATGGGGCCGAGAGCATCGTCGGGAATGTAAGCCAGGTCGACAAATACGTTTTCCCACTGACCGCCCTGGGCTTTGTGGCAAGTGACCGCATAGGCGTATTTCACCTGCAGCGAAGACCAGTACGGGTCGGTACGAAGCGCGCGAAGGCGCTGGTCCACGGATGCGTTTCCGTAGCGTTCGTTATCGTTTACAACCCCGTAATACAGCCGGTTCCAAGCCTCCTGCGACATCGTGGCCTCAGGGTCCGACAGCGTGTCAAGCATTATTTTTGCATCGAATACGGGCGCGTCTTCATTGTCGGCTTCAGCAGATAAAGCAAACTGCACATCGGCGAAACGAAAACCATAGCGTGTCTCCGAACCATAAATTTTACGTACGGTGAGTATGTCGCCGTTCGCCACGAAATCAATACCCTTTACTTTTTTAGTGAAATAATGGTTACGGGCCACTATCAGGAGGTCGCCGGGGGTAAGTTCTTCCTCTCTGTAAAGCACCGAAGCCCTTATGCCGGCATTGTACTCGGCTGCACGGCGGTTGCTCCTGGTGATAAGGATGGTGTCGGCAAGACCATGGTCTGCCCTGTCGTATGCTTTGGAGATTATTTCAGGCAAATCTTCGCCGCTCACTACCTTCACATCATCGAAACCCATGATACGAAGCCGGGGCACCGGCATAGGCTGCCCCTCTTTAAGAGCATTGATACGAGCCATGGCCCGTCGCAGGCGCGTAGCATTGAAAAGTATGCCTGAATCGGCTGCCTGACGGGCAGTCTCGGTAATTGTGGCCCGGGTTACTTTCAGTCCGAGACGGCGGAGAACGTCGGGATTCATCGCCGGAGAAGTGTCGGAGCCTACAGGAGGCAGCTGAGCCGTGTCGCCAATCAGAATGAGACGACAGTTGTCACCGGCATACACATAGGTAATCAGGTCGTCGAGAAGGCTTGAGCCTTCGGCATCGCTGCCTCCAATCATCGAGGCCTCGTCAACGATAAACACGGCATCCCTGGAGCGGTTTTCGGCAGGAAGCGGCGGAGCATATTCACCCGGAACCGCATAAGGATTGTGACGGTAGATTTTACGGTGGATTGTATATGCGGCATGACCGCCGGAGTTCGCACTGAATACCTTGGCGGCACGTCCTGTAGGAGCCATGAGCACAACTTCGCGCCCAACAGCCTCAAGAGTCTGCACCAAAGCTCCGGTAAGAGAAGTCTTGCCAGTCCCCGCATATCCGTTGAGAATAAAAACAGCCTCTGCCGGTGTTTCGGGATGGAGAAAACGGGCCAAAGCGGCCACCACCTGCATCTGTTGGTCATTTGCGGTGTAAGGGAGGGCAAGAAGGGTATTGGCGGCAAACTCCCGGGGGTCCATCAATTTCGTTCGGAATATTCGGCCAGTTCCTGATTATAGCGGTCGAGTTTCTTATACAGCCCGCGGTTGTTCTCGTCGAGACGGCCGTCGGCATCTGCCTGATAAAGAGCAGAGCCAAGTGTGAACATAAAGCTGAAACGCTCCATATACTCGGGGTCAGCCAACAAATCGCGCCACGAATTTGTTCGGTCTCCCTGCGGCTCTTCGGCAATCTCGCGACTTTTCTCAATAAGATAACGTAAAATCGCCCCGTTCTGACCTATCATTCGTTCGTATTCCGGCTGTGTGATAGAATCATGACGCTCGATTTTTACCGCCAGCTCCTCGCACACTTCGCTGTCGTAGCTGGTGCCATCGACCACGTCGCCCGAACAAGCTGCCGCCAGAAAGGTTAATACAATAAGAGCAAAGAAGTACAGGGGTTTCATTTTGAATAATTAGTAGTGCGTGTATAAGGATGTTATCAACCGTTTAAACGTCTGAGAAAGCCAAGTGTTCTGTCCCGAGTTTAATCTGAGGGAAAAAATTCTTAACTTTGCAACCGCGAAAATACAAAAAACTTCTGAAACTAAAATGCGAATCGACATAATAACTGTACTTCCGGAAATGCTTGAATCGCCGCTGAACTGCTCAATCATCAAGCGCGCACGCGATAAAGGTCTTGTAGACATCGAGGTACACAATCTTCGCGACTACACCACCAACCGCTACCGCAAGGTCGACGACTACCCCTTCGGAGGCGATGCCGGCATGGTGATACAGGTAGAACCTGTCGACCGCTGCATAAGCGCGCTTAAGGCACAGCGCCAATACGACGAAGTAATTTTCACCGCTCCTGACGGCGAAGTCTTCAACCAGAAAATGGCCAACAGCATGTCGCTGCTCAATAACATCATAATACTCTGCGGACACTACAAAGGCATCGACTACCGCATACGCGAACACCTCATCACCCGCGAAATCTCGATTGGCGACTATGTGCTCACCGGAGGCGAATTGCCCGCGATTGCCATTACCGATGCAATCGTACGTCTTATCCCCGGCGCTATCGGCGATGAACAGAGTGCGCTGAGCGATTCCTTTCAGGACAATCTTCTGGAGCCCCCTGTATACACGCGCCCGGCCGAATACAATGGATGGGGCGTACCGCAGATTCTGCTGTCGGGACATCAGGCAAAAATTGAGGAATGGCGCCATGAGCAGGCCTTGGAGCGCACGCGCCGGCTCCGCCCCGATTTGCTTGACTAACAATCAGAATACAGGAAATTCAAATTTTTTAGTGCGTGCCGACAATTCAGCTTCCCGTCCGCCGCAATATCGGTCGCATACCTTGTGAAATGCAGCCGAGTGGTTCATCTCGGCAAGATGTGCCAGTTCGTGGTATATTACGAAATCGCAAAGTTCCTGCGGAAGAAAAATAAGACGCGACGACAGTGTGATTACCCCATGAGAGTCGCATTTGCCGAGACTTCTTTTTACATCCTTCACATTCCAGCCCATAGGAAGAGCCTCCACCTGCATGGCAAGCTCCTTGGCACGCGGCACTACATATGAAATTGTGGCATGTTTCGCCGCTACCAGAAGATTTCTGTTGAGAAAAGTCTGAAATTCCGCACCACAAGGGTCGGCATCCTTAAGACGCGGACTTACATAAAGCTTGTAATTGGCCTTCTTATTACGTTCGGGGGCCGACTTCTCGGATTTTATGCGGATATCAGTGTCACTATACTCGCATGCATCGTATTCAATCGTGAAATCAACAATATCGCAGTCAATCCTCATGCCCACATAGAGACACGGCTTCGGACGTATAGCAAGGATTTTCTTCTGCACTCCGGCATCATCGATAAACTTCCGAAATTCCTCGTAGGGCGCATTGACAGGCACGACAAAACACACCTCCTGTCCAATCCATCTTGCTTTTATACACCGGGCAGCGGGATGAGCCTTTATGCGGATAGTGCCGTACACCGGATGCGTATAGCGCCCCGACATGACGGTCTTTCCAAAATTGAACACCGACATGCCTACGCCTCCCCCCAGTGGAGTTTCTGCCGTATGATATCGGCAAATGTGTGGTCGGCCGCCTGCATGACAAGCACTTTAAAAGATGCTCTGGCAAGCACTACCGGCGACCCTACATCAAGAAGAGCCGAACGTCCATCGAGGGCTATGCGCACATGACGCGCACGGCTCTCGGGTATTATTGTCACAGGCTCGCTGCCGTCAATGACGAGCGGACGCATCGACAGTGAATGAGCGGCCACCGGCGAAATCACACACACATCGAGCGTAGGCTGGACTATAGGACCGCCCACCGACAGACTGTATGCCGTGGAACCCGTGGGAGTTGCGAGTATCAGGCCGTCGGCACGGTATTCGGCCAGCGGCAGAGTGCCTATGCTGACACGGGCCTCTATCATCGAGGCTGACTCTTCTTTTGTGATAGCCACTTCATTGAGAGCATACGACCCCACCTCACGCGGCAGAACCGGCTCCACGACCTTGATAAGGCTGCGGCGCTCTATGCGCAGCCTGTCGTCGGCAATCAGCTGCATAAGCTCGGGCAGCTGCTCTATTGACAGAGCCGCAAGATATCCGAGATGACCCGTATTGACACCCACTATGGGTATTTCTTTATCACCAACCCACAGGGCCGTGCGCAGAAAAGTGCCGTCGCCGCCGAGGCTTACAGCCAAATCGGCGCTAAAGTTCGGCGTATCGGTCACTTGCTCAACAACCGACAGCGACTCAGGGATGGCCTCGGACAGATGATTGTAAAGCTTGCGGTGCATGACCACGGTGTCTCCGCGGCCTGAGAGGACCTGCAGAAAGCGGGCAACGGTCTCAAACGCACCGTATTGCCGGCGACTGCCGTAAATGGCTACTTTCATATTTCAAGAAATCTGAAAAATTGGTCAATGCGTTCACGTGCCACAGCCGTATCGGAGCTGTCGTCGTCGGAAAGAGTATCGAGCACAGTATAGCCATAGCGTTCAAGCGAGCGTGTGATGCACGAGGGATTGCGGTGGCTTACCCTGAGGTCGAATACTACGGGAAGTTTACCGTCCCGGGCATTGTCGGAGGCCAGATTGTTATACACATCGGCCGTATCACCCATTGAGGTAACATTCAGATTAAGAAGATGCGCGTCGCAGTCCTCCACGGCACGTGCAATGCGCGAGGCCGAGTAATCCTCGCGCCGACAACCTACCAGCAGGCGCGAACTCTCGCCTACCGGCGGGAAGAAATAGTCGTTTTCAGGAAACTTATTGTTAATTGCGGGCAAAATCTTTCGTGGTTTTATAATTTCTGACTACTTTTGCACTTCAGAAGGGGCGCTGATGGCACCCACGTCAGAAGAGAATACAAATTTACGATATTTTCTGCGAAAATTCAACAGCGAATGACAAACTTAAGCGTTAATATAAATAAAATCGCCACATTACGAAACGCCCGTGGCGAAAACAATCCAGACCTTGAAGCGGTCGCGCTCGACATAGAGCGGTTTGGCGCCGACGGCATCACAGTCCATCCGCGCCCCGACGAGCGACATATACGCCGTGACGATGTATTCCGCCTCAAACCGATTCTCAAATCGGAGTTCAACATAGAGGGGAATCCGTCGGAGCAATTCATAGATTTGGTGCTCAAAATACGTCCGACACAGGTAACACTTGTACCAGATGCCCCTGATGCCCTCACTTCATCGGCGGGATGGAACGTGACTGCCAACGCCGAATTTCTCTCCTCCGTAGTGGAGCGTCTCAAGGAAGCCGGAATCCGCACCTCAATCTTCATAAATCCCGACGCAGACACCGTAAGGGCAGCCGCCGCTACAGGCACCGACCGTGTGGAACTCTACACCAAGCCTTACGCCGACCTTTATCCCTCCGACCCCGAAGCCGCCATCGCGCCTTTCTTTGAAGCTGCGACGGCCGCACGCAAAGCCGGTCTGGGCGTGAATGCCGGTCATGACCTCAGCCTGCAGAATCTTGCTTTCTTCAGCTCAAGGATACCCTTTCTGAGCGAGGTGTCAATCGGCCACGCATTAATCTGCGATGCATTGTATCTGGGTCTTGAAGAAACCGTGAAACGCTATAAAAAATGTCTTAAATAAGAAAAAAACAGATAACTATGAATGAGACTGTTGCCGCAGCTCCCTCAATGAGCTTCTGGGACCTCTGCCTTCAGGGCGGCTGGACAATGATACCCCTTGCATTGCTGCTTCTGCTCTGCATCTATGTGTTCATCGAGCGCTTCATAGCCGTCACCAAGGCTGCGCAGGAAGATGAAAACTTCATGAAACGCATCCGCGGCTACATCCACGAAGGCGAGACCGAAAGCGCCCTTAACCTCTGCGACATCACCCGTACGCCCTATGCGCGCCTCATAGCCAAGGGCATATCGCGAATCGGACGTCCCGTCAACGATGTGCTTGTAGCAATCGAGAATACGGGCAACCTCGAAATAGCAAACCTCAGCCGCGGTCTGCCATGGCTCGCCACCACAGCGGCAGGCGCGCCCATGCTGGGCTTTCTGGGCACGGTAATAGGCATGGTCCAGGCATTCTATGCAATCGCCCAGGCAGGTTCGTCAGCCTCTATCGACTCATTTGCATCCGGCATATATTCCGCGCTCGTCACCACTGTGGCAGGCCTCATTGTGGGCATCATCGCTCTTTTTGCGTACAACTTCCTGGTGGCACGCATCAACAAAATCATGAACAAGCTCGAAGCACGCACCATGGATTTCATGGATTTGCTCAACGAGCCCGCAGCATAAACACACGCCATGGCACTGAAACGACAACAGGATATGCTGGCCACATTCTCCATGGCCTCAATGACCGATGTGGTATTTCTGCTGCTTGTGTTCTTCATGGTCACATCGGCATTCGTCTTTCCCACAGCCATTGAAATCGATTTGCCCGAAAGCACACAGCAGACACCCGTAAAACCTTCCACAAGGGTATTCGTGGATGCCGAAGGCGCATACTTCGTACTCGCTCCCGAAGCCGAAGACCCGGCCCCCGTATCAGCCGACTCGCTCGCACTTGTACTCGGTTCCATAGCACCCGTTGACTCACTGGGGGCCGTGGCCGTATACGCCGATGCCGAAGTTCCTTACGGCAAAGTGGTGGAAGTACTTAATATCGGTGCCGAAAATTCCATAAAAATGGTGCTTGCCACCAAGCCTTCATCACCGCAGCCCGCGGCCACCGCACCTTCGCTGCCCGAACAGCCTCAATCCCAGCAACCTCTTACAACTGACAGGCAATGAAAGACTCACGCACAGCCGCCGCAATAGGCACAGCAATCGCGGCCGTGCTCATATTGCTGCTTTTGCTCACCGGGCGCCTCACTATTTCGGCAAAGGAGTGGCCCCCGCATCAAAAAAACGAGACCGGACTTGTGGAAATCGAAGAAGAATTCGTCGACCTCTTCGAACCCACGCCCATACACGCCAATCCTGCGCCGGCATATGCGCCTAAAGAAGTTGTGAACGAATCAAAACCGGCTCCGCCGGGAGGTCTGGACCTCCGCGATGCCGGCAAAAAAGCCGCACCTCAGCCCGAGACCGTACAGCAACGCCCCTCTCCGGTCAAAAAAGCAAAAAAAGAGCCTCCAGAGAAAACCGGCCCGCAAAAAGATGCAGAACAAGCCGAAAAGACCAGCCGCCGCGTGAAAAAAGGTGTCGAGGATGCTTTCAAGGCTGTGGAGGACGCAATGGACAACACCAAATCAGCCGGTGAACAAAAAGGCGACACCGGCAAACCGGCTGAAGAATCATCGTCGCTCAACGGCACCGGACACGGCTCGGTAGGCGGAGGCTGGATAATGCCCGCTTACGCCAAAGTGAACTCACGCCAGACAGGGAGCATCATTCTGCAGGCCGTAGTCAACAGCTCGGGGCACGTGACTTCTGTAGAACTTATCGGCGGCAAGGCTCCGGCATCGGCCAACCCGAAGCTCGTCGAGCAATGCAAGGCAGAAGTGCGCCGTCACACATTCACACGCACCGATGACAACGCGCCCGAACGCTCCATTGCTCGAATCACCTATACCTTCAGATGATTCATGGCGTGCTCAGGCTGCCTGTGATATCAGATAGATTATATAGGCTACATAGCAAGCAGCCATAAAACCGCCTTCTGCACGGGTAATAGTACGCTCGCGGAAAAACCATCCGAAAAGCAGAAAGAGCACGGCACTTCCGGCAAGAACCATAAGGTCTGCCACGCTTATGCCGCCGAACGGCAGCGGGCACACAGTGCCGGCTACACCCAGTACAAGGAAGATATTGAAAATATTGCTGCCGATGACATTGCCCACGGCGATTCCGTTGTTTCCTTTCATTGCGGCTACTACCGACGTGGCAAGTTCGGGAAGCGAAGTTCCTGCGGCTACAATGGTAAGACCGATGACAGCATCGCTGACACCGAGGCTTCCGGCTATCGCGGACGCACTGTCGACAAACATATCGCCGCCATAGACAAGCGCTGCAAGACCGCCGACAACCATAAGACAACTGAGCCACATCCTGACAGGCCGTTTTGTCTGAACCTCTTTTTCATCGGCAGGTTCTTTTTTGGCTGACGCAAATATATACCTCATAAAAATAGCGAAGAAGAGCAGCAATAGAATGCCCGACACACGCGATATAACGGGTATCGTCCCATCAAGCCACATAGAGCAGCCCATAGCCAGAAGGGCCAGCGACGCCACAATCACAAGAGGGATTTCATTTGTCATTATCGAACGCTCAATCCTAAGGGGACGGATAAGCGCCACAACTCCGATAATAACCAGCGTATTGAAGATATTGCTCCCAACAACGTTGCCGATTGCCATGCCGGCATTGCCGGCAACCGCCGACATCACGCTGATAGTAAACTCAGGCGCAGATGTGCCGAACGCCACGATTGTCAGACCTACGATAAGGTCGGAGAGGCCAAAACGACGCGCAATGGCGGCCGAGCCATCAGTGAGATAGTTAGCACCGCCGAGTATAAGGGCAAGCCCTACAACAAGAAGAATCGCATTCAACATTCTACAATAATTTTATTTACAATAATTTATAAGTTTACGACTGTCTTTTCCAACAAGAAAAGCATCACTGTAGTTTGCCAATCATGGAAAAGAGGCTTGAATAAATCTACCGCAAAAGTAAACAAAAAATCCGTGAGACAGAAAAGCATGACCGCACCATAGATGGATTTGCAAATTTGCAATATAAATTGTAAATTTGCACCATGCATAAGGACTAACAACTATGGACACAGTATCCGACCGTCTCGAGATGCCGGCCAAGGGTGCCGGGGTGCTCGACCGTATACGCTACCTTATCCGGCTCAAACGCCATACACAGGCCAGTTTCGGAAAACTTATCGGTGTCGATGCGGCCACGGTGTCGCGTGTGCTCAGCGGCCGCACAGCCCCCTCTGATGCATTTCTCAACCGCATCGTTGTCAATCTCGGCGTTTCGAAAAAATGGCTTGCCGAAGGTGCCGACGTGCCTTTCCCCCGTTCTGCCGGGACGCATACTCAGCAGATGCCTCAGGGCGCGCCGGTTTACAATATCGATGTCACCGCCGGTACCACTCCGCTCAGCCGCATGTTCACCGACGAGCGTGTGATAGGCCGCGTTTTCC
This sequence comes from uncultured Muribaculaceae bacterium, assembly GCA_910587355.1. Lineage (GTDB taxonomy): Bacteria > Bacteroidota > Bacteroidia > Bacteroidales > Muribaculaceae > CAG-873. The sequence goes on along the minus strand of CAJUKF010000001.1, from coordinate 69,238 downwards.
TGCCGGGAATCGACCCGTCGCTGCCTATCGTGCGCGTAAGCGGCGACTCAATGGTGCCGCGTCTCAATCCGGGCTGTTATATACAAATCCGCCCGATTAGCCTTGACGCGCCCATATCGTGGGGACAGATTTACGTGGTGGTGCTTGCCGATTTCAGGCTTGTGAAATATGTCCGGCGCGACGAAGACCCCTCTATGGTGCGCCTCGTCAGCGCCAATCATGACTATGACGACATAGAAGTGCGCCGCAGCGACATAGAAGGCCTGTATCTGGTCGAAAACGTAATCAATCACGATTTTCTGTCATGAGACTCGCCAATCCATTGCCTCCGTGCCATATTGCCGGACGGCTCGAAGCCGGATGTGACGAAGCCGGACGCGGATGTCTGGCAGGTCCGGTTTTCGCCGCGGCCGTAATACTTCCCGACGACTTCTCTCACCCGCTGCTCAACGATTCAAAACAGATGAGCGAGAAACGGCGTATGGAATTACGCGAGATAATCATGTCGCAGGCCGTGGCATGGGCAATCGCAAGTGTCGATGCTGCAGAAATCGATGAAATGAATATACTCAACGCTTCGATTGAGGCCATGCACAGGGCATTGCGTCAGCTCAACCCAAAGCCGGGCGCTGTGATAGTCGACGGCAATCGTTTCAAACCATACGGCGACTTGGAATGTACTACATTTGTTAAAGGAGACGGCCGCTTTGCCAACATAGCCGCAGCCTCGGTGCTCGCAAAAACTGAACGCGACCTTTTCATGACCCGGGCCGCTCTCGAGTATCCCCAGTACGGCTGGGATGTGAACAAAGGCTATCCTACGCCAGCCCACCGCGCCGCCATTGCACAGCACGGTCCCAGTCCTCTGCACCGTCTCACATTCCGCCTCCTCCCCGAAAAATAAAAGTAACCCGATAAAAAGAAACTACAAACATCATACAATAAGATGAACAGAATCAAGGAAATATGCAAGCGGCCACAAGTGTGGGGCTTTTTCGTATCTGTTGCTGTGATGGCCCTGCTGTCGCTGGCATTTTTCTATCCCGATAATTTCGAAGGCAATTCGCTCCGACAGCCCGACATGCAGCAGGGCGCTGCCAACGGTCAGGAGGCAAAACTATTTGAAGAAGCCACAGGAGAAAAAGCCCTGTGGACCGACGCTCTCTTCGGAGGTATGCCCACCTTCCAGATATCTCCCTCATATCCTTCCAACAGCCTTTTCAACTGGATTAATGAGGTCTACGGTCTGGGGCTCCCGGTGCCCTCGAACCTTCTGTTCATGATGATGCTGGGTTTCCTGATTCTCCTCTATGCTCTGCGCATGCGCTGGTATTACGCACTGATAGGCGCTGTGGCATGGGGTTTCTCGAGCTACTTCATCATAATAATAGGTGCAGGCCACATCTGGAAATTCGTGGCACTGAGTTACATTCCTCCCACAATCGCCGGCATGATACTGCTCTACCGCGGCCGCTATGTGGCCGGTGCGGCACTTCTGAGCCTTTTCGCCATGATGCAGCTCAGCGCCAATCATCCGCAGATGAGCTATTATTTCGGCATTGTCATGGCAATACTCGCCATATGCTATCTCATTGAAGCCATTCGCAAGCGCAATGTGCGCCGCTGGGCGATAGCTTCAGCAGTCGCCCTGGTCGCCGGAGGTCTCGCACTCGGCGCCAATGCGCCCTCGCTGTACAATACCTACAAATACGCCAAGGAGACTAAACGCGCACAGTCGGAACTCACCCCGCTCGAGCCGCAGGGCGATAACGCCGCACCAGCTGAGCGGCCTACAGGCGGTCTTCCGAAAAGCGACATAGTGGGCTGGAGCTACGGCCCTTCGGAGCTCTTCACCTTAATGGTGCCCAACGTAAAAGGCGGAGCGTCGGCACGCCCCGAGGGCGGACAGATGGTTGCCCTCAGTCTCGACAAACTTGAAAGCGCAGCGGCTTACTCTGACTCGCCGCTTCTGCAGTACATGAGTCAGTATTTCAACGATTCGGAGGGCACTAACGGCCCCGTTTATCCGGGCGTAATCATGTTCGCGCTCTTCCTCACGGGCTGCTTCATCGTCAAAGGCCCGCTGAAATGGGCCATGGTGTCGTCAAGTATCATTGCCGCTCTGCTCTCTCTCGGATACAACGCCGAGAGGCTTACCGACATGATGATATACAACTTTCCTCTCTACAATAAATTCCGCGCCGTAGAGAGCATCCTTGTAATTGTAGAATTCGCCGTGCCTCTCTTAGGCATACTCGCACTCCTACAAATCATCGATGCCGGAGCCGAAGCCTGGAAAAAGTACGGAAAAGCCATGGCCGCAGGATTCGGCATACCGGCGGCTGTAAGCCTTGCAGCTGTTGTAGCCCCGGGTATTTTCGGCGGGGTTTTTACAGAAAACGACCGCTATACTACAGAAATGATACAGAAGCAGGTGGCCGAATATGCCACACAGAACGGCTACCCGGAAAGCCAGATAGCCCAGGCTGTTTATCCCTATTCGCTTGCATATCCGGCCAATAAGGAAGCAATCACGGCTCTCCGTCACGGCCTTGTTCGCGACGACGGGCTCCGCTCGCTCCTTTTCCTCGCGCTCGCATTCGGCACCATCTTGCTCTACATAAGCCGCAAGGTACGCATGGGGGTGGCTGTCGGAGCCGTAGGAGTGTTCACTACGGCCGACCTTTATCTGGCCGACAAACGGTATGTATCGCACTCATCGTTCGGCCCTGCAGACGAATCCGGCGAAATAACAATCATACCCGATGACATCGACCGTCAGATTCTTGCCGACGGAAAAGGCGAGCATTACCGTGTGTTCGACATTCCCGGCTTCACACTGGCCGACCGCTCATATTTCCACCACATGACAGGCGGCTACCATGCGGCAAAGCTCAACCGCTATGAGGACCTCATACAGCGTAAGCTCATGCCGATGCTGCGTATAGGATACATGCCCGACGACCCTGCACTCGACGACCCGCAGGTAGCCGAAATCGCAGCACGCCTCCGCACGGCATATGCCGTTGCCGATATGCTTAATTCGCGCTATATAATCACCGGCGACCAGCAGCAGCCCCTCGTACGCAACAATCACGCACAAGGCCCCGCATGGCTTGTTGATTCGATAATGTGGGTTGAGGGAGCCGATGCCGAAATGGCAGCTCTCGATGCCGGCAGCATGGATTTCAGCCGTCAGGCAATCGCCGACCGCGCTTTCGCCGACGCTCTGCCGGAAGTGCCTTCTCTTGCACCGGGCGACACCATATACATGACTTCATACACACCTAACGAAGTGAAGTATCATGCCTCTACGGCAAACGGTGGCATAGGTGTATTCTCGGAAATATATTTCCCCTGGGGCTGGAACGCCGATATCGACGGTACGCCTGCAAAAATCGCACGTGTGAACTATGTTCTCCGCGCACTTGCAATTCCGGCCGGCAGTCATGAAATCACCATGACATTCAATCCGGCATCGGTAAAGAATTCATCTGCCGCAGCATATGCATGTGTATCGATTATCTATCTGCTGATTGCCGCCGCGATATTTGTGGAGACACACCGCCGTCATCTCTTCTCTAAGGAATGATTTCCTCTCCGCTGACATTGTTTCGCTGTCTGCGTCATCGCCGCGGATTCGGCATCCACTCGCCCTTCGCCTACGCATTCGTAACAGAAGTGCTTGCACAGCGACTGCCATATTACGGCTATGCCGACATATCGCATGATGCACGGATACGCCTGCTTTTCAGGCTGATTGTATACTTTCAGCCTGAAAAAGCAGCGGTCTTCTCCTCTCAGCCCGATTTGCTACGCAGTGCAGTGAAGCGTGCGTCGTCGAAAGTGTGCCTTACAAAAGACACGCCCGATTTCGTTGTGGCCGATGCCGATGACTATGCACCCGAAACATACAGCGGACTTATTGTTTCCGGTGCAAACGCAATTATCCTGAATGCCCTGCCTGAGACGCGCACGGCACTGGCCGACGTCCTCCCCCACGGCATGATTTTCGACAACCGCCGCGGCACCCTTGTCATAGCCTCACTGAAACATCTTCCGCGTCAGGATTTCGATGTATGGTTCTGATTAATCCGAGTCAACTTTTACGGTCTGCGATTTGTTTATGTAATATATTTGCTTTATTTTTGCAAACAAAATGATAGCACTATGGAAGCAGCAATTCAGAAAAAAGCCACAATGTTCCGCTTAAGCACCGAACTGATTGACCGTCTCAAAGAAATGGCAAGACGTGAGCATCGCAGCCTCAACAATTTTGTCGAGTGCGTATTGCTCGATGTAGCCTATAACGAGCCTAACGAAACAACTAAAGCCGCAATAGAAGAAGCCAAAAGCGGGAAACTGCGTAACGAACCTTCTGTAGACACATCATCAGTTGAAGCAATGTTCAAGTCTATGGGCTTATGAAGAAACTAAAGCCATCGACTCAATACAAAAAGGATTTAAAAAGAATTCGCAATAATCCCAAGAAGGCGGCCGAACTTCTGAAGCTTCTTAAGCTATTGGAAGACGAATCTCCGATTCCTGAAACTTATAAGCCCCACATGCTCACAAACGACTATTCGGGCTGGCCATATTCAGGGTGATTTTCTTCTGATATGGATAGACCACATCACTGATGAAATAGATTTAGTGCGCTTAGGCTCTCATTCCGAACTATTTGGTAAAGGATTGAAGAGATAGGAAATCCTCGAATCAGAGGGCGCAGAAAAATTTTGCGGAGTGAATAAAATTTCGTACCTTTGCAGCCGGAAAAAGTATTTCCACATTAACAAATTAATTATCAACCACAAATGCAGTACGAAACCGTTTTCATTTTAACTCCCGTTTTGTCTGACGCACAGATGAAGGAAGCGGTAGAAAAATTCGCCAAGGTTCTCACCGACAACGGTGCTGAAATCATCAACAGCGAAGAGTGGGGTCTGCGCAAACTCGCTTATCCCATCGACCACAAGTCGACAGGCTTCTACAGCCTCATTGAATTCAACGCCAATCCTCAGGACATCCGCAAGCTCGAGACCGCCTTCCGCCGCGACGAGCGTGTGCTCCGCTGGCTCACATTCCGTCAGGACAAATACGCAGCACAGTATGCCGCAAAGCGTCGCGCACGCCGCGCCGCTCAACCCCAGGCTCAACCCGCAGAAGAAACTAAGGAGGACTAAACAATGGCACAGACACAGTCAGAAATCCGCTACCTCACTCCCATGTCGGTAGACGTGAAAAAGAAAAAATACTGCCGTTTCAAACGTTTCGGCATCAACTTCATCGACTATAAGGATCCGGAATTCCTCAAGAAATTCCTCAACGAGCAGGGCAAAATCCTTCCCCGCCGCATCACCGGCACATCGCTCAAATTCCAGCGTCGTGTGGCTCAGGCCGTTAAACGTGCCCGTCACCTCGCACTGCTCCCCTACGTAACCGACCTTATGAAATAACCCCTTACCGAACGAAATATTATGAAGATTATTCTTAAAGAAGACGTTTCGGGCCTCGGCTATAAGGACGACGTCGTTGAAGTAAAGAACGGCTACGGCCGCAACTACCTCATTCCCACCGGTAAGGCTGTTATCGCCACCGAATCGGCACTCAAAGTACTCGCCGAAGACCAGCGTCAGCGCGCTCACAAACTCGCCAAAATCAAAGCCGATGCCGAAGAGCTCGCAGCAAAGCTCAAGGATGTCAAGCTTACAATCGGCGCCAAGACAAGCGCCACCGGCACTATCTTCGGTTCGGTCAACAACATCCAGATTGCAGAAGCTCTCGAGAAACTCGGCTTCAATGTTGACCGCAAAATCATCGACATCAAGGAATCTGTCAAGGAAGTCGGCAACTACACCGCCACTATCAAGCTTCACAAAGAAGTTTCCGTTGAAGTTCCCTTTGAAGTTGTTGCTGAATAAGCCATTAGTCGCATAGATTACATACAGCGTCCGCAGTCTTCAATGGCTGCGGACGTTTTTTTGATTCAAGCGGTCACACCGATATGAAAGACAACAGCGCAGAAATTTTTCCGATTGTCGACGAACAGGGGAATACAATAGGCCGTGCCACGCGCGGCGAGTGTCACAGCGGCTCCAGACTGCTGCATCCAGTGGTGCATCTTCATCTGTTCAACAGCCGCGGAGAGCTGTATCTTCAGCGCAGGCCCGACTGGAAAGACATACAGCCCGGCAAATGGGATACGGCAGTAGGCGGCCACGTCGACTACGGCGAGACTGTGGCGCAAGCCTTGCAGCGCGAAGTACGCGAGGAAATAGGACTTGAGGGACTCAAATTCAGACACCTCAAAAGCTATGTTTTCGAGAGCCGTGTCGAACGTGAATATGTGAATGTTTTCACAGCCGTATCCGATACAGAACCGAGGCCGTCCGATGAACTCGACGGCGGTCGTTTCTGGTCGAAGAGCGAAATAGCGGCGGCTATCGGCACGGGTGTTTTTACGCCGAATTTCGAAAGCGAGTATGAGAACGTAGTCAGACCTCTGACAAATGAGTGACATCAAAATTTTTGCAGCTCCGCTCCAAGGATACACCGAAGCCCCGTGGCGTTCTTCGCACTCACGCCTGTTCGGAGGGATTGACGAATATTTCACGCCTTTTCTGAGAGTTGAAAAGGAAGAAATCAGGCACAGAGACTTGCGCGACGTGCTGTCGCCGCTCAACGAAGACATAAACACCACACCGCAGATAATAATCGGCACAACCGATGAATTCCGGTTACTCGCCGACACATTGACTGAGAAGGGGTTTGACAGAATCGACATCAACCTGGGCTGTCCTTTTCCGCCCCAGGTGCATCATGGCCGCGGAGCCGGAGCAATAAAGCGCACGGAATTTTTGGAAGCCATTGCCGACGAAATGTCACGGCGGCCGCATATCAGTTTTTCCATCAAGATGCGACTGGGAGCAACTTCGCCCGATGAATGGCGCACGGCGATGCCCGTAATCAACCGGATGCCGCTACGCCATGTGACACTTCATCCGCGAATCGCCTCCCAGCAATACCGGGGCGAGCTGAATTACGGCGAAGTCTCCTCATTCGCCGCTGAATGCGCACATCCGCTGATATTCAACGGCGAAATACATTCGACGGACGACATTTTGAAATTGCGCGGGCATTTCCCCTCAATTTCCGGCGTAATGCTCGGCCGCGGCCTGCTCGCCCGACCGTCGCTTGCGGCAGAATACCGTTCGGGAACCGAATTCTCAGCCGAGGAACTCACACGGGGTATACTTTCGCTCCATGAATCCGTCTACATGGCCACTGCGCCGTCACTCTGCGGCGACGCACAGATTCTTGCGAAAATGAAGCCTTTCTGGGACTATGCCGGAGCGAATATGAACCGTAAAGCTGTAAAGGCAATTATCAAAGCCCGTACCGCACCGGCTTACCTTGAAGCAGTACACCGTCTGACTGACACTGAATGACTGGTTTTTGACTTAATTTTGAGGTTTTTTGGCCTGCGTGTCACTTGTAAATCATAATAAAAACCTTAACTTTGCAAATCATCTAATACTATAGTTAGCCAAATGGAACTCCAGAAAAAAATCGACACAACCTTCGAATCCCGTTTTGGCGGTCATGGCGCAGTATACGCTTCTGCAGGCCGCATCAACCTCATAGGCGAACACACCGACTATAACGGCGGTTTTGTATTCCCCGGCGCCATCGACAAAGTAATCATGGCCGAAATACGTCCGAACGACACAGATACTGTTCGTGTATTCTCAATCGACATCAATGAATATACAGAATTCGGTCTCAACGAAGCCGACGCACCCAGACAGTCATGGGCCCGCTATATCTTCGGCGTATGCCGCGAGATACTCAAACGCGGCGGCACAGTACATGGCTTCGACGCCGTATTCGCCGGCAATGTTCCTCTTGGTGCAGGCCTCAGCTCTTCGGCCGCCCTCGAATCGTGCTTCGCATTCGCTATCAACGAACTCTTCAACGACAACCAGATAGATAAATTCGAACTTGCACGCATCGGTCAGTCGACCGAGCATAATTACTGCGGCGTGAACTGCGGCATCATGGACCAGTTTGCATCTGTAATGGGCAAGGAAGGCCACCTCATGCGTCTCGACTGCCGCTCCATGGAGTTTGAATACTTCCCCTTCAACCCCAAGAACCATTCGCTCGTACTCATCGACTCACGCGTCAAGCACGAACTCGCCGACTCGCCCTACAACAAGCGCCGCGCATCGTGCGAACGTGTCGCAAAACGCCTCGGCATAGAGACACTCCGCGACGCGACAATGGACATGCTCAACGCCGTCAAGACCGACATTACAGCCGAAGACTACTTCCGTGCCAAATTCGTCATCGAAGAGAAAGAACGCGTGCTTGCAGTGTGCGACGCCCTTGTAAACGACGACTACGAGACCGTAGGACGCTGCATGTATGAGACTCACGAAGGCCTCTCGAAGGACTATGAAGTAAGCTGCGAGGAACTTGATTTCCTCAACGACGTAGCCCGCGAATGCGGCGTGACTGGCTCACGTATCATGGGCGGCGGCTTCGGCGGTTGCACTATCAATCTGGTCGAGAACGATAAAGTAGATAAATTTGTAGAAGAAGCAAAAAAACGCTTCAACGAAAAATACGGCCACGAGCCTCAGGTGTACCCCGTTGTAATCAGCGACGGCGCACACAAGGTATGCGAAGCCTGCCATTAAAAGCAAAAATATCATCAGGGACGCGGCAAACCGCGTCCCTGATGATAAACAACTCTCAGTAAATTTTCACGATATCCAAAATTCTTAAGTAAACGTGAGTGAATACAAAGACACTGTACTCGTATCCGGCGGCGCCGGTTATATAGGTACACACACAGCAGTGGCTCTCATCGAGGCCGGGTACGATGTAGTAATCATCGACAATTTCTCAAACAGCGAACCGACCGCAATCGAAGGCGTAGAAAAAATTGTAGGCCGCAAAGTGACCTTCGAAAAAGTGGATACATGCGATATCAACGCACTCCGCGGAGTTTTCGAACGCCATGAATTCAGCACCGTAATCCACTTCGCCGCATACAAGGCAGTTGGCGAATCGATGCATGAGCCTCTGAAATACTATATGAACAATCTTGTATCATATATGAACATTCTGGAGCTCATGAAAGAATTCAGACGCCCCAACGTGCTCTTCTCCTCATCTGCCACTGTCTACGGCGACGCCGAGACTCTGCCCGTTACCGAACAGACTCCCCGCCAGCCGGCCACGTCGCCCTACGGCAACACCAAACAGATTGCAGAAGACATCCTCCGCGACTGCTGCCGGGCTTACGAAGGTTTCCACGGCATCGCTCTGCGCTATTTCAACCCTATCGGCGCACACCCCAGCGCACTTATAGGCGAGTTGCCCCGCGGCGTTCCCAACAACCTCATACCCTTTATCACCCAGACGGCAGCCGGCATACGCGAGTGCCTGTCGGTATTCGGAAACGACTACGATACCCCCGACGGCACCTGCCTGCGCGACTACATCGACGTACTCGACCTCGCCAAAGCCCATGTGGCAGCCGTAAACCGCATGGTCGACGGCAAGATGAAAGAGAAATACGAGATTTTCAATGTCGGCACCGGCACACCCGTATCAGTGCTTGAGCTCCTCAACCGCTTCATCAAGGCCAACGGCGTAGATGTACCCTATAAGATTGTGGCTCGCCGTGAAGGCGATGTTCCAGCCGTATGGGCCGACACGACCCTGGCCAACAAGGAACTCGGCTGGAAAGCAGAACGCGACCTCGACGACACTCTGCGCGCGTCGTGGAACTGGGAAAAACATGTCCGCGGCATCAAATAAACCCGACCGAATATGCTTACCACATCCAAATATCCCTCGTCCAAAGGCGACATCACGCTTATCAGTATCACAAACACGTCGGGTGCCAGAACGGTGCTCAGCACACTCGGTGCCGGTATCGTCGAAGTAAACGTACCGGACAAAAACGGACATCTCGACGATGTAGTTCTCGGCTACGCCAATCCGGCCGACTACATAGGCGACGGCCCATGTGCCGGAAAATGTCCGGGCCGCTATGCCAACCGCATCGCCGGCGGCAAGCTCTGTGTCGAAGGCAAATGCTATCAGCTTGAAATCAATAACGGACCCAACGCTCTCCATGGCGGCTCCGAAGGCTTCCAGAACCAGATATGGACACTCGAAAAAGCCGAAGGCAACACAGTCGTGATGCGTTACGATGCCGCCGATGGCGAAGCCAACTATCCCGGAGCACTCACAGCCAGAGCTACATATGTATGGACCGACGACAACGAGCTCCAGCTCACTCTCGAAGCCACAACAACGGCGCCGACGGTTGTAAACCTCACCAACCACGCATACTGGAATCTCGCAGGCCACAACGCCGGCTCCGTACTGGATGAAAAACTCACCCTCAACGCGTCGCGTTATCTGCCCACTGACAGCACACTCATTCCCGAAGGTGTGCTTGTGCCCGTAGCAGGCTCGCCGATGGATTTCACCAAAGCAAAAGTCCTCGGAGCCGAGATAAAGATGCAGTTCCCTGCGCTCATTTACGGCAAAGGCTATGACAACTGCTGGGCCGTGGACAATTACAAACCCGGCAAAGTGCAGACTGTGGCCGTACTAACCGACGACACCACCGGACGCAAGCTCACCGTGTCATCGGACCAGCCCGGAGTGCAGATTTACACCGGCAACTGGCTCGCAGGCAGTCCCGCGAACAAGGCAGGCCGCAGCTATGACGACTACGACGGCGTGGCTATCGAATGCCAGGACTTCCCCGATGCTCCGCATAATCCCGGATTCCCGTCGACGCTGCTGCTTCCCGGCGAAAAATATTGCCGCCATATAAATTTCAAGTTCTCTGTTTAAGACTGATAATTACCAGCATAACAATATGAAACCTACATTATTCGTTCTTGCCGCCGGCATGGGCAGCCGTTACGGCGGTCTCAAACAGCTCGACGGTCTCGGCCCAAACGGCGAGACAATCATGGATTATTCCGTCTACGACGCAATCAAAGCCGGATTCGGAAAAGTCGTATTCGTCATCCGCGAGGATTTCGAAAAAGATTTCCGCGAAAAAGTACTCAGTAAATACGAAGGTGTCGTACCCACCGAAGTCGTTTTTCAGGCACTCGACAAGCTTCCCGAAGGCTACACATGTCCTGCCGACCGCACCAAACCCTGGGGCACAAACCACGCAGTGCTCATGGGAAAAGAAGCTATCAAGGAGCCGTTCGCTGTAATCAATGCCGATGACTTCTACGGACGTGACGCGTTCCGTGTGATTGCCGAAGAACTGCAGCGTCCGCACGACCGCAAGGGCGACTATTGCATGGTTGGTTTCCGCGTAGGCAACACAATGACCGAAAACGGCTCTGTCGCCCGCGGCGTATGCCAGACAAAAGAGGGGCTGCTCACCTCTGTTGTGGAGCGCACCGCTATCAGCTACGACAATAATCACAACATCGTCTTCACCGACGAGAACGGCGAAGTACAGACGCTCGAACCCAACACTCCCGTATCAATGAATCTGTGGGGCTTCACTCCCGATTACTTCGACTACAGCGAGCGTGAATTCAAAAAATTCCTCGACCGCGACATCAACACCCCAAAGGCCGAATTCTTCATCCCCCTCTGCATCGACACTCTTATCAACAGCAAGGAAGCCACTGTAAAAGTGCTTGACACTGATTCCAAGTGGTTTGGTGTCACGTACAGCGCCGACCGCCCCGGAGTGGTCGAGAAATTCGCCGAGTTGCATCGCGAAGGCGTATATCCCACCCCTCTGTTCAAAAAGAACTGAAATTCCTCACTTAAAGAAATTTAACGGCATAACCGCGCGGATAACAAAATATCCGTGCGGTTTCCTATTTTTATGTTGTAAAACATATTTTTGAACAACTATTTAATATTCAACAAATTACAAAACTAATTTGAACTCTGTTTAAATCCATTAAGAAAATTTATTGCTGGAAAAGTTTAAAAAACGGATGTAATTCATTATCTTTGAGGAACTGAAACCACTAATTAACAGGCATTAACAACTCTCCCTCCCATGGAGCAGACATTTATAATCCTCAAACCCTCGACCATAAACCGCAGCCTTGTAGGCGACGTCATCACCCGCTTCCAGCGCAAAGGTCTCATTATCGCAGGCATCAAAATGATGCAGCTCGACGAAAAAATCCTTCGAGAACATTATGCTCACCTTGTCGACCGTCCCTTCTTCCCTACCTTGGTGAAGTCGATGATGGCCACACCCGTGATAGTGATGGTGCTCCGCGGCAAAGACGTAGTGTCGGTTGTTCGCAGCATGGTAGGCGCCACAAACTGCCGCAACGCAGCCCCCGGCACCATACGCGGCGACTTCGGCATGAGCGGTCAGGAGAATATTGTCCATGCTTCGGACAGCAACGAAAACGCTGCCATCGAAGTCGCACGTTTCTTCCGTCCGGAAGAGATTTTCGACTACACTCCCGTCACCCTTCCGTCTCTCTACGCTCCCGACGAGCGCTGACAGCCGGGCGCCTCTCCCATCTTTTCCGCTACGGCGGAGAAGAGACAACACATGAACCAATCTACAATCTCTAAAAAATAAACCTCTCCGTTTCATTCAACTCGGCCCACTGATGAAAATTTCAATAATAGCACTCACATCCGCACTGCTCCTCGCACTCGGAGCCTCTGCACAGAACTACCGTCTGCCCGACCGGCATCAGTCGCAGCACGGACAGCTGCTCGCCAACCAGGGCAACGCAGGCATATCGGTAGAAAATACTACGAAATACCTCGAAGAGCTCTTCAACGAAGAAGAAGAGCCCGAATTCGACATATATACCGAAGGCTGGGACAGCAAGCTCGTGAACTGCTACGCAGGCGTCTCCGTGCCTCAGACAGCAGAAATCGACGTATCGAAATTCTGTATGCCTACACCCGGCTACATCACATCGCCCTACGGTTACCGCCGCCGTTTCCGCCGTCAGCACAAAGGCGTTGACCTCAAGGTGAACATCGGCGACACTATCCGCGCCGCATTCGACGGCCGCGTCCGTATCACCAACTTCGAGCGCAGCGGCTACGGCTACTATGTCGTGCTCCGCCACACCAACGACCTTGAGACAGTCTACGGTCACCTCTCGAAATTCCTCGTAGAGCCCGACGCATACGTCAAGGCCGGTGACCCCATTGCACTCGGCGGCAACACCGGCCGCTCCACCGGCCCGCACCTCCACTTCGAGACACGCTACATGGGATATGCAATCAATCCCTGCGCGATTTTCGACTTCGCCAACCAGACAACCCATACTGACACATACACATTCGACAAGCGCACTTACCAGCAGGCCCGCAACTTCTCCGTCGCAGCAAATCAGGCTTACGCCAATGAATACCGCAAGAAGAACCCGCCCAAGCCTTATGTAAAATCAACGTCCGGCGCGACAACACGCACGGCATCATCGAGCTACCGCATCCGCAAAGGTGACACTCTCAGCAAAATTGCTTCACGCAACGGCACCACTGTCGCCAAATTGTGTGCGCTCAACGGACTCAAAACCACATCGAAGCTCAGTGTCGGGCAGCGCATCAAACTACGCTGACAAGTTATACAGGACAATAACGATATTATATAAAAAGAGACCATGCAGCATGGTCTCTTTTTATATAATATAACCAAACTAAGGCGTGCGATTTAAAATATCAATATCCTGTATATAGAATGAAAAAGCTGAATTTACATAAACAATTTCAAAAATTATCTAAATAACGCGGGGTTGTTTGAGAATAGAACAGAATGTTATAAATTTGCAGAATTAACTCCAGAAAAGAACTGACAGATTGTTAAAAACTATTCCTATCCTGCACAACGGGGACGGAAAACAATCAGGTACAAGACTAACTAAGGCATAAATTGAAAGAGTCAGAACTAAGATTTTTCATGGAGATTCTGGAAACAGACTCCACCACAGGGCAAGAACGGAAACTTGCCGACAAACTGCTTGCACACCTGAGGAGCGAAAACATCAATGCTGAATTCGCTCCGACACCCTCCGATGCTTGTCAACCGGCCAATATTTATGCCAGATGGGGAGAACCTGATATTGTGTTCTGCACGCATCTCGACACAGTCCCGCCCTACATTCCGCCCGTATTCGACGGCGATGAAGTGAGAGGCAGAGGCGCATGCGATGCCAAGGGACAGATAATCTCAATGTATCTCGCATGTAAGCGTCTGGCTGCCGAAGGTGCGACAGATTTCGGCCTGCTCCTGCTCCACGGAGAGGAAACCGGCTCATTTGGCGCAAAAGAATTCCGTGAATTACCCGGCGGAGAGCTTGTCATTGTGGGCGAACCGACCGACAACCGCATGGTGAAAGCCAGCAAAGGGACCAAAGCGTTTGCTGTAACTGTCACCGGGAAAAGTTTTCATTCAGGCTATCCTGAAAACGGCGACAATGCTATTGACAGGTTTATAGATTTCGCCACCGCCGTCCGAAAAAAGGAGTTCCCCTTCGACCCTGTGCTCGGTGCGACAACATTCAACATCGGCAAGCTTACAAGCGACAACCCGCAGAATATAATCAGCGACAAAGTCTGTTGCAAAGTCTATTTCCGGACAACTTTTGCAAGCGACAAAGCAGTGTGCGACTTTATGGCATCACAGGCCTCAGACAATATCAGGATAGAGGCGCTTGGCGGTGACACCCCCATGAATTACATGACATTGCCGGGATTCGCCACCACCACTGTATCATTCGGCAGCGATGCTCCGCAACTGACCAACTTCAAGGAGCGGATTCTTTGCGGCCCGGGGTCCATACTTGTGGCTCATCGTCCCGAAGAACATATAAGTGTCGGGGAAATCGACAAAGCGGTGAATCAGTATGTCGATATTTATCACTCCTATACGAAACTAAAACAGTAACCACTTACTCAGTGATATGATAGTAATGAAATTTGGCGGCACGTCGGTCGCCAACGCAGAAGCAATCAAACGCACCATTGAAATAGTACGCTCGCGTCTCGACAAAAAGCCGATAGTAGTCGTGTCGGCGCTGGCAAAGGTGACAGATGCGCTGTATAACATATCATATGCAGCCGAAAACTGTAATCTGACAGAAGCTGCAGACATTATCGAAAAGCTGCGTATACGCCATTTTGAGCTTGCCAACGAGCTACTGGGAGATTCCGCCTCCCTCAAGGAGACTCTCGCCAAACTCAAAGCCGAATTCGACGAATTGCAAAAACTCGTCGAAGCGGTGACAGTGCTCGGGGAACTCACCCCTCGCATTAAAGCACGCATCATATCCAAAGGGGAATTGCTTTCGTCCATAGTTATCGGGCACGCGCTTACCGAGTCTGGCATCGCCACACGCTGGCTTGATGCACGGCGCTTTATCATCACGAATAACGAATACCTCCAGGCCGAACCGATAATTCCGGAAATTGAACATCGTACCCCGGCCGAAATTGACAGTGCCTTCAGCAGCAGTTGCGATGCCGTGATTACCCAGGGATTCGTCGCCGCCACCTCAGAAGGAGAAACCACCGTGCTTGGACGCGGAGGCAGCGACTATTCAGCCTCCCTTATAGGTATGGCCATATCGGCAAGCGCCATAGAAATATGGACTGATGTCGATGGTGTGAAATCGGCCGACCCTAGACGGGTTGCCAACACCCGGAGCATAAACCGCATATCATTTGAAGAGGCCGCGGAGATGGCACATTTCGGTGCGAAAGTGCTTCACCCTCTCACCATAGAGCCTGCTGTGATGAAAGACATCCCCGTCTTTGTGCTCAACTCTCTCAATCCTGAAAACAGCGGCACAGAAATCGTTAACTACGATGCTGTAGAAGACGGTGTCAAATCCATATCCTTCAAAGAGGGCATAGTGCTGATGAACATCTTCTCTCCGCGCATGATTAATATCTCCGGCTTCCTGATGAAAGTATTCGACATCTTCGCAAAGAACAAGGTGTCGGTAGATTTAATCTCCACATCAGAAGCCAACATTTCGCTCACAATCGATGACGCAAGTTCTATGGAGGCCGTCTGCTCTGCACTCTCCGAAATTGCCGAAGTGAGGGTTTTCAACGATAAATCGCAGTTGTCGATTATCGGGAAAAATGTGGTGAAACAGCGCAGTCTGATAAACTGGGCCGTCACATCGTTGAAAAATACCAATGTCTACATGATTTCCCAGGCCGCCTCATCCGACAACATCAGCTTTGTCATTGACCGAAACCGCCTTGATGAGGTTTTACAGGAATTCCATACTTACCTTTTTGAATACAAGTGGCTATGAAAGTAGTTATAAGCGGATACGGCAAAATGGGCCGGATGATAGAGCAGGTGCTTGCTCAGCGCGGCATAGAATGTGCCGGTATAAGCGAGGATATATTATCGTTCGATGATAAGACAGCGTCAGAAAGCGTATGTATAGATTTCACCACACCGTCGGCCATCCACACCAATTACAAAGCCCTTGCCGACAAGTTCAAAGCGACGGTAATCGGCACTACCGGATGGAATGATATCAAGGAGGATGTGATAAATTATTTTGAGCATAAAGGCAAAACGATGATTTACTCGTCAAACTTCTCGGTAGGAGTCAATCTGCTCTTCGCAGCGGTCGAGTATCTCAGCAAAAAAATGGCTGTCAACGGAGGCTATTCGCCCTATATCATAGAGAAGCATCACATACATAAACTTGATGCGCCCAGCGGCACTGCACGTACTATCGCAGATATTATCGAGCATAATCTTGACACTTCTGTCGATATTCAGTCAGTGCGCTGCGGCGAGATACCCGGCATACATACCGTAGGGTTTGAAGGAGATGTAGACCGCATAACCATTACGCACGAAGCATTCTCCCGTATGGGCTTTGCCCAGGGTGCGGTAGAGGCCGCTCTGAAAGCCGACCGTATCACGGGCGTTCACGATTTTAAAGATATTATTTTTGAATAAAACCACACCATATATGAATGTTGACCAATTAAAAGGATGCGCCACAGCCTTGCTCACTCCTTTCAGAAACGGAGAAGTGGATTATGACGCCTACACGAAAATGGTGGAACGTCAGGTTGCCGGCGGTGTCGATTTCCTCGTTGCATTAGGCTCGACTGCAGAGACACCGTGTCTGACCGATGACGAGAAAGTCTCCCTTCTCGACATAACCGTGTCAAAGGCCAAGGGCATGCCTGTGGTGGCAGGTGTCGGCACCAACTCCTTGATTCACACTATAGCAAATATAAAATTACTTGATAAGGCTGATGCATATCTTGTAGTAGTGCCGTATTACAACAAGCCTAACCAGCAGGGCATGTTTGAATATTTCAAAGCCGTAGCAGCATCAACCGACAAACCGATAATACTGTATAATGTTCCGGGGCGGACCGCAGCCAATATGTCGTCCCAGACCGTAATCAGGCTTTCTTCGATTCCCAATATCGTAGGCATCAAGGAAGCATCCGGAAACTTGAAACAAGTGGCCGATATAGTATTCGGAACCGACAGCGATTTCATAGTGCTAAGCGGCAACGATGACCAGACACTCGATGTAATCACGGCCGGCGGCCACGGCATCATCAGTGTAGCCTCGAACATAGCCCCGCGTATGATGTCTGAAATGACACACTATGCGATGAACGGGGATGAACGCAGGGCCGTAAGAATTTTCAGTTCCCTTCTGCCGCTGTTCGACGCTTGTTTTGTTGAAAGCAATCCCATTCCTGCCAAAGCCGCAATGGAAATTCTCGGATTATGCAAAAACGAACTGCGCCTTCCTCTGGTCGAATGCGAGCCGTCGACCTACCGGCTTATGACTAACGTAATCAAAAAATTAAATTCCGGACAGTATGGACAAGCTTGAAGAATTCAACAGGCTAATGAACCGGCTCGAAGCCGGAGAAGTGAGAGTAGCCGAAAAGATAAACGGAGAATGGGTTGTAAACAAGCAAATTAAAGAGACTATTCTCGACGGCTTCAGGCTCGGCACACTCACCGACATGTCGTGCGGCGAATTTTCATTTATCGACAAAAACACATATCCGACACGTAAATTCACCCTTGACGACAAAGTAAGGATTGTGCCGGGAGGCACCACTGTCCGACGCGGAGCATACCTCGCGCCGTCCACTGTAGTGATGCCCCCGGCATACATCAACGTGGGAGCCTATATAGGTGAGAACACAATGGTTGACTCCCATGCCCTTGTCGGGTCGTGCGCTCAGGTAGGCTGCCACGTGCATCTTTCGGCGGCCTCGCAGCTCGGCGGAGTGCTCGAGCCTGTGGGAGCGCTGCCTGTAATAATCGAAGACAATGTGTTTATCGGCGGCAACTGCGGCATATACGAAGGTGTGATAGTGAAGGAACATGCCGTCATTGCTACCGGCGTGATAATCAATTCGTCGACACCGCTCTACGATGCCACACGCGCCGACTTCGTGGAACGCGACAGTCAGGGACGCGTCGTCGTGCCTGAAGGTGCCGTAGTCGTTGCCGGCAGCCGTCCTATAGCACACGGGCCTTCGGCAGGCAGCGGCGTGCAACTCTATACCCCGGTAATAGTGAAATATCGCGACGACAAGACCGATACGTCGCTGCAACTCGAAAGCCTGCTGAGATGAGTAATTTAGATTTTAGCGGAATGTTCTCCGAAGACACCCGAAATTTTTTCCGGTCTCCGGTAAGAGATATTTTTAAACGCGTCGACCTCAACAAGATTTATTCCTTTGCCGGAGGCTATCCCTCGGCCGACACTTTTCCCCTCGACACCTTCGGCGACATAATGCAGCGTGTACTGGAGCGCGAAGGAGCCGCAGCATTCCAGTATGGTGCCACTCAGGGCGTGACAAAGCTGCGCGAAGCCATTTCAAAGCGCTATGGCGTGCCCGTTGCCAACGTACAGATTACATCGTCTTCGCAGCAGGGCATTGATGTATGCACACGTGTACTCGTTGACCCGGGCGATGTGATTCTGGCTTTCAATCCGACCTATCTTGGCGCTCTTCAATCCTTCAGGTCGTATCGGGCCGACGTTGTCGGAGTCGCGGCAAAGAGCGATATAGACGACTTCGAAAAAGAATGGCGCAAGACAATCGAAAAATGTTTGTCCGACGGCAAGAAGATAAAATTTCTTTACGCCGTAGCCGACTTTCAGAATCCTTCGGGCGAGACGCTGACACTCGGACAGAGAAAGGTGCTGGTGAAACTTGCCGCCGAGTATGGATTCATTATCATCGAAGACGCTCCTTACAGAGAGCTGAGATATGAAGGAAGCGATATTCCGACGCTCTACTCTCTCGACCCCGAACATGTAGCACACCTCGGCTCATTCTCCAAGATTATGGCTCCGGGCTTCCGTCTGGGCTGGATTATCGCCAATGAACAGATTCTTGACCGGATATATGTATGCAAGCAGGCGCTCGACCTCTGTCCGCCTGTTTTCGACCAATATGTAGCCGAAGAATTTCTGAGTTCTGGTGCTCTTGATGCCAACCTGAAAAAGAGCGTGGAGCTGTATCGCAGCAAGCGCGACCTTATGCTCAGGACTCTTGAAGAGGTAATGCCCGGCAAAGTAAGATGGACACATCCCGACGGAGGTCTGTTTCTGTTTCTCACATTGCCGGAGGGCTTTGATGCGGTGAAATTCTACGACAAGGCCCTGGATGCCGGAGTAGCTTACGTAGCCGGACAGTTTTTCCACACCGACGGCGTGAGCGGAAAAAATACGATGCGTCTCAATTTCTCTTTCATGTCACACTCACGAATCGTGGAAGGCATAAAACTCCTTGGAAAATTGCTCGATGAAGTTTTATAAGTATCAGGGAGCCGGCAACGATTTTCTTATTGCGGATAATCGCAACGGCAAGATTTCTTTGACGGCCAAAGAAATACAGGAGCTTTGCGACCGCCGCTACGGCATAGGAGCCGACGGACTGATGCTGCTCGAAAATGCGGAAGGTTATGACTTCAGAATGGTTTATTACAACTCTGACGGCTCCGGCGGCATGATGTGCGGAAACGGAGGCAGATGTATTGTCGCTTTTGCCGACAGATGCGGCATGCCCGTAAAGAATTTTATTGCTGCTGACGGGCCTCACGAGGCATCGATTCTCAGCCGGAACGGCAATACGCTTGAGGTGAAGCTGAAAATGAAGGACGTAGACGAAGTCGTGACCTATCCACAGGAGGGAATCGAGGGCATGTTCCTCGATACGGGCACACGTCATCTTGTATGCCCGGTAAAGAACATAGACTCATTCGATGTGGCCGTGGAGGGCCGGCGGCGACGCTGGCTCGAGGAATTTGCTCCCGCAGGGGTAAATGTAAATTTCATCGAGCGAAAAGGCGACACACTCCACGTGCGCACATTCGAAAAAGGAGTTGAGGCCGAGACATTCGCCTGCGGAACAGGCATCACGGCTTCTGCCATAGCCGAATGGCATCTCCAGCATCCTGGCACGGCATGTAATACATCCCAGGCCACAACAAGAATCAAGGCTCTGCGCGATAATCTTTCCGTAGAATTCACGCCTACTACGAACGGTGCCAGTGACATATGGCTCATTGGCCCCGCTGCTTTCGTAGCCGAAATTATAACAGAGTAATTACACAAGAGTTTTATCTGTCAATGTCAATTCAATAGCTGAACCTGACGAAAACGCCCTTATGGTCGCTGGGCCACGTGCCGCCAGGGACAGAGAAA
Source organism: uncultured Muribaculaceae bacterium (assembly GCA_910587355.1). GTDB lineage: Bacteria > Bacteroidota > Bacteroidia > Bacteroidales > Muribaculaceae > CAG-873. The sequence goes on along the minus strand of CAJUKF010000001.1, from coordinate 48,509 downwards.
ACATCCTTAGTATGCTCTGGCACACGCTCGCTGCGTACAATCGAGGCTTTCGGACCGACTATCACGGCATCTGTCAGAGTCCAGCCATCAGCCGGTATATAATAAATAAAGTCGATGCGGTCACGCTCATCGGCATCGGGAGCCCATGTCAGTTTTTCCACCGGTTTTGCAGGATTATCCGAGGGGAACGTGAATCCGGGATGCGTTACAGGATTGGGATACATCTCGCGGTATGCGTCGCGGAAACCGGCCTCATAAAGGAGCGATGAACAGCTCCAGGGTACTACAGCTCCGTTATGGTCCCTAAGATTCTTTGTGTCCTCGCCCCAGTCGAGATGCGAAGGCTCGTTGAAATCACCGCCGAGAAGGATGAAGTCGGCCTGCTGGTTTTTCGCATCGGCGATAATCGCACGGACAGCCTCGTCGCGGTGCGACATGTCATTTCCGGCCATAATCGAATCGGTGTCGGTCACAGGCGCATCGATTTTCTTCCATGTCGTGCCGCTGTAACCTCGCGGCAGATAGCATTCATAGTGGGTATAATCAAGATGTCCTGTGTAGACAACCACTTTCTTGCCGAGGACATCGAGCGTCGTGCGGATTGCGCCGTTATGCTCATTCCAGACGACATCCTGCTCAACAACCGGGTATTTCGAGACGAGCTGCACGTCGAGAGGGCTTCCGACAGAGTGATATTCCATGCCGCGCGCACGCAGCGAATCGAGAAATGCCGGTATGCTGAATGCGTCCTCGCGGTTGTGGGCCTCGCTGAGCAAGACTATGTCGGGATTGATACGTACTGTTTCGTCTACGACGGCAGAGAATCCGTTTTCCACGTTCTTTGCCTCCATCCACACGTTAAGCTGCATCACGCTCAGTTCACGTGCCTTACATGAAGTGCAACCGATAAGTAAAAGCACGAGCGACAGCACAATATGTCTTATGTGATGTTTCACGATATAATTTGTATGATAGATTAGTTTATTATTTTGTAAGAAATTACCCCTGCTACAGACATCTGTGACAGGGGTAAATTTTTCTATTCGGTGTCAAAGACACACTCCGGTTATTTTGCGGGGTTAATGTCGATGAGTTCTACATCAAAAACAAGCATTTCGTTAGGACCGATGCCTGCCTGGGGCTGTCCGTTTACACCGTAGCCGAGATTGCCCGGGATATAGAGAGTGGCTTTTCCACCCTTGGCAAGCTGCATGAGACCTTCGCGGAATCCGGGAACAACACCCTGGAGGTTAAATGTTGCGGGCCCACGGCCATCGGTGCTGTCGAAAACCTCACCGTTAAGATGTTTGCCTGTATAATTTACTACGACCGTAGCGTCCTCGGTAGGCTTGTCGCCTGTACCTTCAGCCTCCACGACGTATACGAGACCCGAGGGAAGGGTCTGCACATTATTGTTGTCAGCTTTGAGGTTCTCAATAGCTTTTGCGGCTGCCGCTTCGTTATCCTTTGCCTCGGGAGCCTGAGCTTTCTCTGCCTCCTTGGCTGCGCGTGCCTGCTCTGTGGCGGCTTCCATCATACGACGGAATGAAGCCATACGCATCTGAACATCGGTGGGGGAGACGGAATCGGCCAGGAATGCTTTTTTGAAAGCAGCCACAGCCTTTGCCTTGTCGATTGTCACGCCTTGCTGTTCGAGCTGGTCCAACTCAGAGAGCATATTGAGAGCCACCTGCATACCGATACGCTCGTTACGGTCACTGTCCTTCTGACCGAATACAAGCTGGAAACCGCGTACAAAATCGTTGCGGAGAGCCTGGTCGTCGCCGGCATATTGTCCGAACTCATTCTGCATCATGCTGCCGGCAAACTCGCCGTAGGCTACAGAGATTGAATCATTGGCTGCGCATGCTTCTTTATCTGCGTCACATTTGCCGCAGGAAGCAACCGTAAGAGCCATGAGGGCGCATGCGCCCAAAATCAGTTTCTTCATAAGTTTATAAGTTATTTGTACTATTTTATGTCTATAAAATCAATTACGAACTGCAACGCGCAGTCAGGCGGAATGACACCGCTCACACCTTCATGTCCATACGCGAGTGCCGATGGAATCGTGAGACGGTATCTGCCACCGGCCTTCAGAAGAGGAAAAGCCTCTGTCATGCCCGGTGTCAGCTCGCCTATCGGCGAAGCGAGAGGTTCCTCGCTCTCCGAAATCGAATCGAATACAGTGCCGTCCGGCAAAGAACCCGTATAGCGGAAAATCACAGTGCTTTCGGGTGCCGGCGAGGCTCCTGTACCGGCAACAAGCGTCTCGATGACAAGGCCGTCGGGAAGTACCTGAGCACCGGCACGCTGCGCCGCGGCAGCGAGAAAATCATTGCTTTCGGCCACGGCCCTGACTGTAAGAGCACGGTCAATGACGCTGTTGGCCGCATCATGTGCCGTTGCATCATACGGTTTGGCAAGCTCGGCGAGAATGAGTCTTTTCACCACTGCGGTATCGACGTTAACTCCTGTTTTTTCGAGATTCGCCAATGCATTGTCTACCGACAGCTTGATGTTCGAAGCCACGAAAACAGCCACCGCCTCATTGAGCGAATCCGTATCGGCAACGGCAGCGCGCACCGGCACCACTGACGAAACAAATACCACAGCAGTCGCTATGGCCTTGGCGGCTATTGTCATTTGCCATTTACAGCGATGAGTTCTACGTCGAATATGAGGGTCTGGTTCGGACCGATGACACCGCCGGCTCCCTGAGGACCATAAGCGAGGGCCGATGGAATGAACAGACGCCATTTTGCGCCTGCCTTCATCATCTGCAAGGCCTCGACCCAGCCGGGAATGACCTGTGTCACGCCGAAAGTAGCGGGCTCGCCGCGGTCGACACTCGAATCAAACACTGTGCCGTCGATGAGTTTGCCTGTATAGTGTACCGTCACCTGGTCTCCGGGCTGAGGCTGAGCACCCTCGCCTTCCTCAAGTACTTCATACTGGAGACCCGAGGCTGTAGTCTTCACCTCCACGCGCTTACCGTTCTCAAGCAGGAAATCTGCCCCGGCCTTAGCATTGACATCAGCCATGGCGGCAGCCTGCTCCTCCTGCTTTTTCTGGAGGGCGGTGAAATATTCATTGATTATTTTCTTAGCCTCGTCGTAGCTGAGCCTGGGGGCTGCTCCATAATATACAGCAGCGACGCCATCGGCGAAATCCTGAGGGTTGATTGTATCAATACCGGAGCCTTTGAAATTGTGGCCCATGCTCAGACCGAGCGCATAGCTCAGACGGTCGAATTCTTTTGTGTCCATAGTCAGTCTTATTATTCTTTGGCAAAATTATACATTTTCACTTAACCTACCAACAGATTAACAAATTAAATGGCCGGAGGTTTGACACCCCGGCAGATAAGAACGAAATATCGCTCAGAAGAGGCAGAAATATAGCCTCAGGCCCTCAGACGGCGCACAAATATTTTTGAAATACGGTGTGCCACATCGGCGAAAATCACCGTAATGGCATAAGCCAGAATTATAAACTTACCTGATGACAGCTCCGGCGCAAGGACTTCCAGACTGCCTATGACGAAGCCGTGAATCAGATAGACTTCAAACGATATAGCACTCAGGTATATGATGATTCTGTTGCCGTACTCGCGCCCTATGGTCACAAGCAGCAGGAATACGATTATTACGAATCCGAGGATAATCTTAAGCAGATATTCGCCGTAGAAATATACTGCCTTATATTTCAGATACGTCAGGCTCAGGAGCATGGAGAGCACCATAAAGAGTATCAGTTTGGTGCCCCGGTGACCTGTGAGCCAACCTTTAATCCGTGGCATGAAGCGGTAAAGCAGAATGCCCCATATCAGACCGTAACGTTCATAACACCACCCCATCGCCACACCGATGTCATCGCTCTTGCCCGGCAGATAAAGAAACAGGCTTGAAGCGACCACACCGGCAATCAGCAGGCCATCGACAATCCAGTGCTTTGTGATATTTAATTTACGTCTCATCAATTGTATGCAATAGAACCACATACAGTATTCAAGCAATATGAGTACATACGTGTTGATTGTCCACAATATATCGGCAGGCGTATCGCTGCCCTTGATTAACATGCTTGCTGCATAGGCAAACAGATTTACAATCGCACAGGGTATCAGCAATGACACAAGTCTGTTTCGCCAGAAGTGCCGCAGATAGTCAGGATTTTTCTCCACGCTCAGTTCCATGCCATACGACGATATCATGAAAAACAGCGTGACACAGACATATGCGAAACTACCTATAAGGTCCTGTACCCGATTCTGAAACAACGGAGGGAAATGCACCATTACCACAATGATGCAGCAGATGCTTTTCAAGGCATTTGTATAGTTTTTGCTGAACAATGTAACATCCGTCTCCTTTTTTGTCGATGATGCACCTGCAAGCAAAACAAAAACAACAGGTATCAGGGTCAATAAATAATCCATGGCAAAAATATTCGTTATTCGCTCACTCTGATTACCTTGTTCAGAAGAGGATACCAGAGATAACCGGCGACGGATGTGCGCCCGAGGCTGTGCATGAGAGATATATAGTTTTCGACCTGAGCGAAGTGCGTCGGACGCGGCTCGGATGTGAACTTATAGTCCACTACGGTAACTGAGCCATCGGGAGAAATTACCACACGGTCAGGCCGGAAGGCCTCATCATCTTCGGCGCGGTAAATCGAACGCTCGGAGAACACACGGCACACAGGGTCGAACCAACCGGCCACGAGAGGACCGGCTTTGTCAAAGGCCTGCCGCAAGTCGGCAAGATAGACCTTGGCCGTGGCCTCGTCGACCCCCCGGCGCTTACATTCGCGCTCCACAGCGGGAGCAAGGTCATCAAGAATGCGCACACGCGACAGCACCGCATGAAGCACGTTGCCGCGCTCTGTGGCAGCGATAAATTCGGGCGAAAGAAAAGCCGGCGCCCTGTCGGTTATTTCCTTGTCTTCCTCACCGCCGATATCGAGATGCTGTGACAGAACATCGTCAATAGATGTAAGCTGACGTGCGTCATCGCGGAATTCTACAGGATAGGCTCCCGCATCGACAATTATGCTGTCATCCTTCCCGGCCTTAACAATCTTGCTCGTGGGCGAGCCGAGCACAAGTGTCGACGATTCCTTATCGAATGCCGGAGCAAGGTCTGCGAGATTGCTGTCCGAGACTTCATCGGGCTGCAAGGGGCCGCAGATTGCCGACAACAGAAAATCTCCTGCCTTCTCTGGCTCTGCATGCACAATGAGTTCACGCGCTGCACGTGTAAAAGCCACATAAGTGAGATTAAGACTGTCCATGCGGTCAAGAAAAGCATTCTTCTCGAACAGAGCTGTGAACGGCGAGCGGCGATAATTCCACAGCGCCGAGTTACGCGTCACTTTAACACGAATCACAGGGGGGACAATTTCTTCGTCAAAACCCTCCAGTCCATTAAGCGGAAGCCATAGCTGCTGGTCGGCCGAATCAAGACCCCATGAACAGAAAGGTATATGCACGCAATCTCGTTCAAGACCTTTCGACTTATGGATTGTCATCACCTGCACCGCATCGAGGTCCGATGAAGCTTTTATGGCCCAGACATCGACGTTTGTGTTATACTGCGATATGAATGATGCAAGCGAGGGGTCCGCGCTTTCGGCATGTTTCACCACAAGGTCCTGCAGAGCGGCTATGTAAGCATACTCACGCCGGCGCTGTTCCTCGGGTATCTTATGAAGAATGACGGCCTCGACAAGGGCGACAAGATTCGCAGGATTCTCGGCGCGTATTGCCATTATGTCTTTGTCAATCGTCTCAACCTCGTCCCTGTCGTTCTCGAGAGCCATCCGGATAGCTTCCGAGGGGTCGAGGCCTCGGGCACGGAAGTAATAGAAACGTGTCATCATCATTTCCACATCGCTGCGGCGTGTAACCCTGTCCGGATTTTCATCAGTGGCACTCACGCCTGAATAGGAACTCTCGACGAGTTTGAGCATATTCATTATTGTACGCACGGAAGCCGAACTGCTCAGCAGAAGCGATTCGGATGACAGAACACGTATTTCAGGATAATTTTCAAGCAGATATGACACGATTTCATTGGTCTCCTGACGCCGGCGGGCGAGTATGAGTATGTCGCGCCACGCATATCCGCCTTCGTTATGTTGCCGCAGAATATCCTGTGCCATGTGCTCGAGAACTGTATTGCCGGCTTCATGCCTATCCTCCGTGGAAGTGGAAAAACTGATTCGCACATAACCGGGAACATCGCTCTTTTCGGGCGTCTGTACGACGTTGCCGTAACCGGCAGCTCCCGCAAGTAAGGCCATATGCTTGAAAATGGTATTATTGGCACGCACGACCGTACCTGCGCTGCGGTGATTTGTATTATCTTCCTGTGCGAATCCGCGAAGTCTGCAGTACTGCGAAAGATTATCCTGAACCACATGACCCAGAAGTTCGCTGTCGGAATTTCTGAAACGGTAGATAGCCTGCTTCTCGTCTCCGATAATCAGATTATCGAAGCCCTGCGAGAGACTGTTCTTCACCAGCGGTTCCAGATTGTGCCACTGTACGCCCGATGTGTCCTGGAACTCATCAATCAGCAGATTTGTGAGTTTCGTACCGAGACGCTCATAGATGAACGGTACTTCATCATTGTTTATGATTCGCTTGAGCAACTGACCGGTATCGCTGATAAGCACAGTGTTGGTGCTCCGCAGATATTCGCGCATCTTGCTTTGCCACAGCCCGAAAAACTCGAGTTGCCCGAGGCTTTTTCTTATCTCATTATAGAAATTTGTCTCGGCCACGGCCTCCACGGTCATTACGCAAATCTGCGATAGTCTTTCAAGATAAGGTGTGATGGCGCCCTCGGAGAGTTTTGATTTCTTGAACGCTGTAATCGCAAGCAGTTTCTCAGGGCCGCGTTCACCCGAGGCCTGGGCCTGCACCGGAGTACTGGCGGCAGCTTTGGCCGGCTCGTTGTTGTCTGTCAGTCGGCGGAGGGCCTTCATTGTATTGGTCTCGAAGACCTTGTCGGGAATACCGGCGGCTTCGATATCGCGGAGAAAGTCGGCAAAAGCCTCTGTAGGCTTTTCCATACCGGATGCAGCTTTTGCCTCAAGTTCGGCAGAGAACCGTCCGAGACGCCGCGAATCACTCAGATACTCTATCAGCCTGCTGTCGTACTCGCCGAACGTCTCATCGAGCGAGCGCGTGATATTCTTCGCAAGAGAAGCGAGCAGATAGCCGTCGCGGGCGAACAGATTGTAGCTCTTGCCCGAAGAAAGATTCTCTATAGTGAATTTCTGCACCCATTCGAGCAGACGACGGCTCTGTTTAGGAGCGTAATTGAGGTCGTCGAGCAGAAGGGATATTGTCTGGATAACTGTTGTGTGCACATCGAGCGACAGTTCATAGTCGCCCTGACGCTCAACTTCACGCGAAAATGTACGGAGCACCATCTGGAAAAACGAGTCTATGGTCTGGACATTGAACTCGCCGTAATCGAACAGCAGCTCTGCAAGAGCCTGCGATGCGGCTTCGCATATTTCGGCGCCGGTGCATCCGAAGTCGCGTATAAGCCACGCGGCATAGAGCGACACATCAGGATTGGCATCGTCTGCAAGTTTCGCCAGCTCCCTGATGATACGCGACTTCATTTCTTCGGTAGCCGCGTTGGTGAAAGTTATTGCGAGAATACCCCGATGGCGGTTGGGTATTCGGTGTCCCGCCAGAGAATACTTGTCATAATTAAGATGATACGCACCGTTGTCCTCACGCACGCCGAGAAGCGTCTTTATATATTCGTAAGCGAGAGTAAATGTCTTGCCTGAGCCGGCGGAAGCTTTGTATACGGTAAGCATCAGAAAGCGTTTTTCTCACCGGCGACGGCATTTATGACAGTTCTTGCCACAATCTTGAGGTCGAGCAGCAATGTCCAGTTTTCTATATACCATACGTCGTGCTCCACACGGCGCTCCATTTTCCATAGTTCGTCCGTGATACCGCGGTAGCCGTTGACCTGCGCCCAGCCGGTAATACCAGGCTTAACGGCATGTCGCACCATATAGCTGTCGACAAGCCGGGTGTAGAGCTCTGTGTGCTTGAGCATATGGGGCCGCGGCCCGACAACCGACATATCGCCGCGCAATACATTTATGAACTGCGGCAGCTCGTCGATAGAGGTGCGCCGCAGAAAATCGCCGATACGCGTCTTGCGTGGGTCGTTGTGAGTAGCCTGACGGCTGTCGGCATCTGCATTGACACGCATAGTGCGGAATTTGAGACACTTGAACGACTTGCCCAGATAGCCAGTACGCTCCTGTCTGAAATACACCGGACCGGGAGAGGTTATTTTAATGGCGATTGCCACCGGTATGTAAATCAGCGGATAGAAAATAAGGAAAACCGATGAAAAAACGATATCGAATCCTCGTTTCACCGCACGGTTGAGAACGCTCTGCAGCGGGTTGCGGCGCATGGCGAGCACCGGCAGAGGACCGATATTGTGGAATTCCATGCTGCGCGTAAGCGTACGGGGAAGCTGAGGTACATAATAGAAATCCGAGACATGGTCGTCGCAGATTTTTACAACCTTTGTCAGAGAATCGCTATGACCCGAAAGAGTGAAGAATACCTGCCGGATATCGTTTTGTGCCATATATCTGTCAAGCTCCGCTATAGGCCTCACTTCACCGAGGTCGAAACCGGGCTCGGGAGTGTCGTGAAAAAAGCACATCACGCAGTAACCGAAACCGGCATCGTTACGCATTGCCTCGTACAGACGCTGTGCAGTGCGTCCGGTGCCTACTATCACCACACGGGTGTAGTTGAAACCGCGGCGCCGGTATGACTTAAGGGCATATGAACCGGCTATGCGGAAAGCCGGCAAACCCACTGCAAGCATGCCGTAATAAGTAAAGAAAGCCCGCGACGGGAAGACCGTTATGCGCAGAAAAGCCTCCATGGACAGAAGAAACACCGCATGGGCCGCTACGGTAAGAAGCGCATTGCGCATCACCCGCTCCATGCGTATGGCGCGCAACTCATGACGGCTCCATTGGGTGAACATAATCACCGGAAAGTAGCCCACATCAATCACAAACCACAGCTCGCGCAACTGGTCGGGCACAGACTTCGCCTCCGGGAACAGAGATATGACAATCCAGAAAAGAACATTGATAACCGCCAGGTCGCCAATGTTGAAAAGCAGATTGATATACTGACCGAAACCGGAGCGCTGAGATGTGCTGCTCATTTATTACAATAGGCTGGAGATTAAAACCGCGTCGCGACCTGTGTCTGAGGCCCGGCGACGCGGATTATAATGGATTCTTAACCTTGAATATTTCCGTCAAGGAGTGCTATTTTCTCCTCAAGTTCGGCAATATCGGCTTTGAGACGACCGATACGGCGTTCGAGGTCGAGCATAAGTGAATTGCCTGACTTCGACTTGGAATTGAGGAAGCCGAGATTATTTTCATAAGTGCGCAAATCATTGCGGCGTGCATCGAGAGCACGTACAAGACGCTCGCGCTCACGGAAGAGTTTGTTGTCGTCGCCCTTCATGTCGTTTACCGAAGCTTCGAAACGCTGACGGCGCGCACGTGATTCAGCAATTGCAAAATGGTCGCGTACAGCATCGACAGCCGAACGGTAGGCCTCGTAAAGCTTGTCTTTCTCGCGGAAAGGCACATGACCGATTTCCTTCCAGCTGTCCTGCAGCTTGCGGAGCTCTGCTATAGCGGTGTCTTTGTCGGTTGCTTCGTCAGTCAGAGCCGAGAGACGGCCGATGATTTCGCGTTTGGCACGCAGATTAGCCACTTCGGCATTGCGTACGCCGGAGCCCTCTTTCTTCTTGCGGTCGAAGAAAGCGTCGCAGGCGGCGGTAAAACGTTTCCAGAGGTCATCGGAGTATTTCTTGGGGATAGCACCGATACTCTTCCATTCTTTCTGCATGGCAATGAATTCATCGGTTGCCTTGCGCCAGTCGGTGCTTTCCTGCAGAGCCTCGGCACGCGTCACAAGGTCTTGCTTGTGAGCGAGGTTAGACGAAAGTTCCTCGCGTGTATTGCGGTAGAATTCGGCCTTGGCGGCGAAGAAACTGTCGCAGCACTGACGGAAACGTGCGAAGAGCACCCGGTTCATCTTCTTTGAAGCGAAACCGAGCTTGCGCCATTCTTCCTGCATGGTCTGAATCTGCTTTGTAGCCTCTTCCCATGCGGCGAAAGTCTTGAGACCGCTCAAATCAAGCGCTTCGATTTTCTCACACAGGGCGGTCTTTGCAGTTTCGTTTTCGGCTTCGCGGGCTTTACGGGCTTCAAAGAATGCCTGATAGCGCTTGTTCACCTCGGCGGAAGCGTCGCGGAAAGAATTCCAGATTTCATCGCGGAGCTCTTTTGCCACGGGTCCAATCTGACGCCATTTATTATGAAGGTCCTGCAGACGACGGTATGCACTGATTACGTCTTCCTCGGCCGCCAGAGCGCGGGCCTCGGCAAGAAGAGCCTCCTTGTCGGCGAGATTTTTCTTGAAATCATAGTCGCGGAGCTCCTTGTTGATTTTCAGATTATCGGAGTAATGCTCGCGGGCTTCCTGAAAACGCTTCCACACGGCAGTCTCCTCGGTGGGGTCGACATCACCAACGGCGTTAAATTCGTCCTGTAGCTCGCGGTAACGGGGGAATGTGCGGTTTACGTTATCAGTGTCCTCGGCCAGAGCGTTGATTTGCTCGATTATGGCGTTTTTACGCTCGAGGTTAGCTGCGCGCAGGGCTTCCTGCTCGGCAATGTACTGGGCTTTACGTGCACGGAGCGCTTCGATAGTCTGCTCGAAACGTGTCTCGGTCTCGGAAGGCGCGGCCGGAGCTTCGGCAGCCTCGGCAGCAGAATCAACTGACTTATGGAGCATGCTGAAATGCTGCCGTAGACGGCGGATTTCATCGTTGCTGATGTCGGCGGCATCCTTCTCCATCAGAGCAAGGGCATCGGCCAGAAGGCTTTCGGCGGTTATTTCACGGTTAACGTCCTTAGCTTCGAAGTCTTCTTCGCCTTGGGTCATAATGGATTCGGCTTCTGCCTCGGCCTCTGGCTGAGGAGCAGCACTGTCAGCCGCAACATTTTCGATACCGGCATCCGCTGCGGCAGCCGATGCGTCGTTGAGGTTCTGTGCCTTGGGCGTTTGAGGCTCAAGGGCGGGTTCTTGCATGTCCATAACTGTTTATAAATAAGGTTAAGGCAAGTGACAAGCCCTCTCCTTCCTTAAACTATCTGTGTCTTTCATAGGGTGGATAGACTTGGTATTCTTTGCCGCCCCAAAAATACGCAAAAAATTTTTAATAAAACTGTTTTTGCAAAAATTTATCGCAAAAAGAAGAATAAACAGACGAAAAAAATAGTTCTTTACCTCACCATTTAACATCTTTGAGCATTATTTATAGATAAAAAATTGACCGTGGAGCATACTGATTATATGCTATTCCGTTTTTTCTTGTTAATTTTGCAAATTAAGCGGAGATGCCTGTCCGCCCTCTTATCAATCATTGCACAACCAACAACCGACAATGCACAGATACCTCTCAGCGATTATCGCAGCGGCCGCAGCACTTACATGCGGCGATGCAATGGCATGTACAAGTCTCATAGCCACTCCCGGCGCTACCGCCGGGGGAAGTTCGATGGTGACATACGCCGCCGACAGCCACACGCTTTATGGCGCGCTCTACAAACAGGATGCCGCCGACCATGCACCCGGCACAATGCGCGACGTAGTGGAATGGGATACCGGCAAACTTCTCGGTCAGATTCCCGAAGTAGCACATACATATTCCACTATCGGCAATATGAACGAGCATGGCCTCACTATTTCCGAAAGCACATGGGGCGGCCGTGAAGAACTCGCCGGCTCGGGTCTCATCGACTACGGCTCTCTGATTTACATCACACTCCAGCGTGCTAAAAACGCGCGCGAGGCAATAAAGGTGATGACAGACCTTGTAAACACCTACGGTTACGCTTCGAGCGGTGAGTCTTTCTCTATCGCCGACCCCGATGAAGCCTGGATAATGGAGCTGATAGGCAAGGGCAAGACCGACAAAGGCGCCGTGTGGGTTGCCCGACGCGTACCCGACGGCTACATCTGCGGCCATGCCAACCACTCTCGCATACATAAATTCCCCCTCAAAGATAAGGAAACACTCTACTCGCCCGATGTTATATCTTTTGCCCGCAAGCAGGGTTACTTCGACGGTAAGGACAAGGACTTCGACTTCTCACGAGCCTATGCGGTTACCGACATCGGCGCAGTACGAGGCTGTGACGCTCGAGTTTGGAGTTTCTTCCGCCGCTACACATCTCCCGAAGAAATGGATGTGTATCAGCCCTGGATTCTCCTCGCCGAAGGCGAACCCCTCCCCCTGTGGGTGAAACCCTCAAAGAAACTCACCGCCGACGACCTCAAATGGATGATGCGTGACCACTTCGAAGGCACAGTACTCGACATGACGCAGGACATCGGCGCAGGTCCCTTCGACTGCCCTTACCGCTGGCGCCCCATGACATATTCCGTTGACGGTAATGAATATACCCACGAACGTGCCATTGCCACTCAGCAGACAGGGTTCTCGTTCGTAAGCGACATGAACGCAGGGCGCCCCGAAGCCATGAAGGGCATTCTCTGGTTCGGTGTCGACGATGCCAACACATGCGTATATGTGCCGGTATTCAACAGCGCCACCGCCGTTCCCCGTTCGCTTGACGTGGCCACTGCCGATTTGCTTACTCTGTCGTGGGATTCGATGTTCTGGGTAAACAACTATGTTGCCAACCAGGCCTACAACCGCTACTCGCAGATGATTCCCGACATCCGCCGCGTGCAGAACGGTCTTGAGACCGCCATGACCGGTGCTGTCGCCGACATCGCCGGTGAAATCGCCTCAATGGACAAAGCAACCGCAACAGCCACGCTCAACAGTCTCACCGACTACTGGGCTGAGAAAACAACCTCCGACTACAAACAGCTCGGCGACTATCTGCTGGTGAAATACCTCGATGGCAACATCAAAAAAGAGGCCGACGGCAAATTCAGCCGCACTGCCGAGGGTATGCCCGAATCGCCTGTCTTCGGGGGCTACAACGAACGCTACTTCCGCTCGATTGTCAACGATGCAGGCGCACGTCTCAAAATCGGTGAAGCAAAAAAATAAAATTTAGAAAACAATCACACAACTCCCTTTATAAAATGGATATCAAACCGGGAAAATACTTTGAAATAGCATATAAGCTCTACCGCATCAATGCCGACGGCAGCGAGACCCTCGTGCACGAAGTCACCCCCGAAGACCCCGACCGTGCCGTATGCGGCAAAACCCTCGGTTTTGTCGAAGCCCTCGACGAAGGCCTCCTCGGCAAGAAAGCCGGCGACAAATTCGACTTTACAGCCGAACCCGAGAAAGCTTTCGGCCCCTACTCCGAAGAAGAAATCTACACAATTCCCCGCGAGCACATGACCGTCGACGGAGAATTCAAGGAAGAGATGTTCACCCCCGGTGCGCTCATTCCGCTCATGACTCCCGACGGCTACCGCATCGACGGCGTGGTAGTAAAGCTCACTCCCGAAGCCGTGGTGCTTGACCTCAACCATCCTCTGGCCAAAGACCGTGTGCACTACAAAGGCGAAGTAATCACCGTTCGCGACGCTACTCCCGAGGAACTGAATCCTCAGCACGGATGCTGCGGAGGATGCGGCGGGACCTGTGGCGATGACAGCAATTGCGGTGATGCCGGAAATTGCGGCGGCGGATGCTGCGGAGGCTGCCAATAATCTGGAATCGTGCTCACGGCAAGACACATAAGCAAGACTTTCGGCAACCTTGAGGTACTCAAGGATATAAGTCTGGAAATCGAGCCCTCGCGCATCACCACCATCGTAGGTCCGAGCGGAGTGGGCAAAACCACTCTGCTCCAGATATTAGGCACGCTTATGTCGCCCGACCGCGGCGGAACTGTGCTCTACGACGGCTCGGACGTAACGGCATTGCCCGACACGGACCTTTCCCGCTTCCGCAATCTCAACATAGGGTTCGTATTCCAGTTTCATCAGCTGCTGCCGGAGTTCTCGCTGGTCGAAAATGTGGCTATGCCTGCCCTGATAGCGGGACGCAACCGCCGTGATGCTTTTGAAGACGCACGCAGGTTGCTCACGAAGCTTGGCCTCGAAGGACGCGACGACCACCGTCCTTCGGAGCTTTCGGGCGGAGAATGCCAGCGTGCCGCAGTGGCAAGGGCCTTAATCAACAAGCCGCGTGTCATTTTTGCCGACGAGCCCTCGGGCAGCCTCGACAGCCACAACCGCTCTGAGTTGCACAATCTCTTTTTCAGCCTCCGTGATACTATGGACGCAACATTCGTAATTGTGACCCACGACGAATCACTCTCGGCCGATTCAGATACCATAATCCACATGGCCGACGGCACTATCATGTCAATTGACCGCAAGACCAAATAAAAAACCACAAAACAAATCATATTTTAAAATGAACACAAAGAATTTTCTTCTCTCTCTGATTGCAGTGGCAACGGCATTCTCATTCACCTCCTGCAACAGCGACGGCCCCAACGACCCGAGCAAACCCGACAACAACCGTCCGGTATTCACCGACATTGTGACAGTTTCGGCAATCAACACCAACTCTACCGTCTTCACATTCCGTAAAATAGATGACAGCCCGCTTGTAACTCTTACCGTCAATCAGGCAGCGAATACCGCGAATGTCAAAGTCGGCGACCGCCTTGCAATCTCCTACTACAGCGACAAGAATCAGCAGTATGTCGATGCTGGCATTACCGTACTCGGCATCAGCTCAACTGCCGGCAACGGTGAGAATATTCCCGTCGGCAAAGCCATTGACAACAGCAACTGGTTCACCAGCACAATTTCGCGCCCTGTACTCCAGCGTTCGGGCGAGTATGTGAACGTACAGTTCTTCTCCGACATGTATCCCACGAGCGTAAAACTCCGCATGGTGCTTGACGAGAACACAGTACACGACTCGTTCCCCAACGCATACATCCTGTTCAACGGCAGTTACGCCCAGAGCCCTGCTCCCTATGTTTACTTCATGTCATACTCGCTCCAGGAACTTTGGGATGACTCCAACGTACAGGGTCTCAACATTATCTACCAGACGAACGAAGGCAAAAAGACCTTCACTATCAACCGCCCAGGCAACTCACAGGAAAAACCTGTAGAAAAATAACTTAAATACAATGGATAATAATAACGCAAAACAGGAACTCAAAATAGAGCTCACACCTGAAGTGGCTGCCGGTCACTACTCCAACCTCGCAGTAATCACTCACTCGCCCAACGAGTTCTTCCTCGACTTCATCTCCGTGGCCCCCAACATGCCTCAGGCCAAAGTGCAGAGCCGCATCATCATGACTCCCGAGAACGCCAAGAACCTCCTTTTCGCTCTGAGCGACAATGTGAAAAAGTACGAGCAGACTTTCGGCGAAATCAAACACCGCGTGCCCGCGAACGCCCCCAAAACCGGCAACGGCGGTATTCCCAACCCCTTCGAGGCATAAATAATCCACCTATACACGGAGTCATGGGTCTGTCTTTCAGCCCCATGGCTTCCTCAATTATTTACGGAGCCAAATGAGAGACACTCAGTTCACCATATACAATTCGATGAGCCGCACCAAAGAATTGTTCAAACCACTCCATGCCCCTATGGTAGGAATGTATGTCTGCGGTCCCACGGTTTACGGCGACGGCCATCTGGGCCATGCGCGCCCGGCCATTACATTCGACATCGTATACCGCTATCTCACACATCTGGGCTACAAGGTGCGCTACGTGCGCAACATCACCGATGTGGGGCATCTGGAACACGATGCCGACGAAGGCGAGGACAAAATCGCCAAGAAAGCCCGTCTGGAGCAGCTGGAACCCATGGAAGTGGTGCAGCATTACCTCTTGCGCTATCACAAAGCCATGGAAGCCCTCAATGTGCTTCCTCCGTCAATCGAGCCCCATGCCTCGGGCCACATAATCGAGCAGATTGAATACATCAAATCGATTATCGACAGCGGCTACGCCTATGTGAGCGAAGGTTCCGTATATTTCGATGTACCCAAGTTCAACAAGGACTATGGTTACGGCCGTCTTTCGGGACGAAACATCGACGAACTCCTCGCCACCACCCGCGAACTCGACGGCCAGACCGAAAAACGCAATCCTGCCGACTTCGCGCTGTGGAAGAAAGCAGCCCCCGAACATATCATGCACTGGCCATCACCGTGGAGCGAAGGCTTCCCCGGGTGGCACCTCGAGTGCTCGACAATGAGCGAGAAATATCTCGGCAAGGAATTCGACATCCACGGCGGCGGCATGGACCTCAAATTTCCGCATCACGAATGCGAAATAGCCCAGAGTGTGGCACACAACCATGCTCCGGCGGTACATTACTGGATGCACAACAACATGATTACCATCAACGGCAAGAAGATGGGCAAGTCGCTGGGCAACTTCATCACCCTCGACGAGTTCTTCACCGGCAACCACCCGTTGCTCGAACAGGCTTACTCGCCCATGACAATCCGTTTCTTCATTCTTCAGGCGCACTACCGCGGCACTGTCGACTTCTCGAACGAAGCCCTTAAAGCTTCCGAGACGGCGCTCGGACGCATGCTCGACGGATACCGCCGCCTCGGCGAACTGAAAGCTTCCGAGACCTCGACTGTGGACGTAAGCAAACTCGAAGAGCAGGCATATGCCGCCATGGACGATGACCTCAACACGCCTGTGCTCATAGGCGTTCTTTTCGAGGCCGTACGCATAATCAATCAGGTAAAAGACCACACGGCCACCGCCACGCAAGCAGACATCGATACCATGCGCAAACTGATGGACACTTTCCTCATCGAGATTCTCGGAATAATTCCCGACGGTGTGAAAGGCGATTCGGCTGGAGCCATAAAGCCCTACCGCGAAGCCGTCGACCTACTGCTCGACATACGCTCCAACGCCAAGAAAAACAAAGACTGGACGACATCCGACCTCATCCGTGACCGTCTTGCGGCTATCGGTTTCACCGTAAAAGATACAAAAGATGGTGTGGAGTGGTCGCTCTGACAAATCTCATACGGCATGAACATTGACATCGAGCTCATACGCAGCTATCTTGAAGAGCTGCACATAACCCCGCAGACCGACGAGGACGGCGACCTGATAATAATGCAGGAAGCCGACCGCGACTTCGGGCACGATGTGTACATATTTGTGATTGTGCGCAACAATTATCTCCGTTTTCAGGCCGGAGCTCCCGACTACAAACCGTCGGAAGGCCTCGACCCGCTCTACCTCGTCAACCGGCACAACTGCCGCCGCATGATGCCGGTGGCTACCGTACGCGACGGAGAAATCCGCATGGAGTACTCATATCTTCTCGACGAGGAGGTCTCAAAGGAATATATAGTCGAAAACTGCCTCAAGATGACCATTGGAAATATCTGGCGCGGTTTTGTCGAACTCGAACAGCCCGACGACAGATAATCCCCGGAAAACAAACGCAAAAAAAATGATTTCCGGCTGTCACTGCAGAGATTACGGTGACGGTCGGAAATCATTTTTTATCAGTAAAAGCCGAGCGGCTGTGTACGGTTCAGTTCTTGATTAATTTGACCGAACTTGCTCCTGATTTGAATATATAAACTCCGCCGGCCATGCCGCTCATGTCTATGAGAGTATCGCCGGCCGGCTGGGCTGCCACTTCGGCAACTTTTATTCCGGCAGCATTGTACATTTCTATATTCCGACCGTCTGCACCGCTTACAAGAAAGGAGTCGGTTCCGGAAGTCTTTTCCACCTTCATCTCTGTACCACCGCAGGCGCTGATGCCATTGATACCGCTTTCGCCGACCGGAGCGATTTTAATAGATTTAGCCCTGTCGTTCCATGAGCCACCCACATAGGAAACCGATTCTGTCCATGTGTTTTTGACACCGCTGTCAAAATTTTCTCCTGAGCAAAGTGTGACTTCATACCCGTCTGCCACTTTGAATGATGATATATCTTTTGCTTTTATTCCATAGAGTGCCATTTCTGCCTGTGTGAACGTACCTTCCGGGAGTTCTACCGCATAGCCTCCGTAATTAGCATCCTGATAGAAGGTAGCCACAGGCTCGTGGGCTGTTTTGGAAGGGAATATACGGTTTATGGCCGTAGCCCATTCGTTAAGATTACGTGCCTCGCTGTTATAGTTCCAGAGGAAGCCTCCTTTGGCGCCGGCAGTATCACGCCAGTTTTTAAATCTCGACTGCATTGTAGCAATGTCGCTGCTTGCCTCACAGTCGAAACCCACATGCATGGGAACGTCTCCGAACACTTTCCAGTCAGCAGGATTGTTTCCGGCCCCTCCGCCGTAAATCTGAAGATATACCAGCTCGCAGGTACCGGGAGTGGAATTGAGCTGTCTCACAAAATTCTGCCAGTATGACTTGTTTGTATAAGGCGCGATAGTCGTTTTGTATCCAATCTCTGCCAGCATGCGGTGAAACGACACGGCGGATGCGAGATTGTAATCCTGCTCCTGGTCGTTATTCACAGCCACGATTTCGGGCAAAGCCTCTTTCAAGGCCTTGAAATTCCGGTAAAGTACGGTTTCCTCGCCAGTGCCGTCGCGCTCCACAAGTTTTCTGATGTTTCCGTACGAACCGTTCCCCCATCCGCCGATACATATTTCTATACGGTTGACAGAGGTTGGCTCGGTCAGCAATGCCTGGACATCACTGACATAATGAGGCTGATATTTGTCAAACACATAGGCCCCGTCGCGGCATATTATACCGCCGGCCTCGGCTGCTGTCTGTGAACTCCAGCTGTAGTCTGTGGTCAGGGAGCCGTCTTCCTCCACATTCACATTGAACAGTATGGCTGTGGTATAGCCTGAATTGCGCAGATTCGTTATGGCATAATCACGGTGACGACGCATGTGTCCGCATGCGTATATACCCGATTGCGCGCACACATCGGCGGCTCCGGCCAGAAGCATGAACGACAATACTGCCAGATGTCTGATAGGTAGTTTCATAGTTTTGTTAGTTATCGGTATTCTGATTATATGCATTATATGCGACAAAGTTACAAAAAATTCCGTTTTTGCGCGTGCGTAGGGCACAATTGTCGTTTTTTTTGTAATTTTGCGAATTATTGTGTATACATGACAACTCTTAAAACAATAAACCTCACCCACGCCGCTGAACTGGAGCTGCTCAACGAACGCATACGCAGTGTGCTGCAGACCGACAACTCACTGATGAGTAATATAGTGATGTCGCTTCTGCGTACCCGTGGCAAACAGCTGCGCCCCCTGTTGCTCATGATGTGCGCCGGGCTGTTCGGACAGATTGACGACAAGGTACTCGCTGCCGCAGCATCGGTGGAACTGCTGCACAATGCGTCGCTGATACACGACGACGTGGTGGACAACGCCATGACACGCCGCAGCCGGCCTACCGTCAATGCCGTGTGGGACAATCATATAGCAGTACTCGCAGGGGACTATTTCACCTCATCGGCCATGCAGGAGGCAATATCGACAGGCGACATACGCATCGTCGAGTCGCTCTGCAACCTCGGACGCCGTCTGTCACTCGGCGAAATAGACCAGATTTACAATGCCCGTGAACATACGCTCAATGTCGACGGTTATTTCCGTATCATAGATTACAAGACAGCGTCGCTCTTCGTATCAAGTGCCGAAATGGGCTGTTTTGCCGCAGGAGCACCCGACGAAGCCCGTCGCACTCTCTCGGAGTATGCCCTGCTCTTCGGCAGATGCTTCCAGATTCGCGACGACGTGTTCGACTACTATTCAGCCGAACAAGTAGGAAAACCTACCGGCAATGACCTGCGTGAAGGCAAGGTGACACTCCCTTTGCTCCATGCCCTCGAAAACGAGTCATTACCCGAGCACACCCATGTGCGCGCCCTGCTCGCCAAAGACAGTCTCAGCGACGGGGAAATAGGTTTTCTGCAGGCATTCGCACGCGACAACGGCGGCATAGACTATGCCTTCGACGTGATGCACGAACTGAGGGAAAAGGCCGTAGCCGGCCTGAAGACTCTTCCGGCATCTCCCATACGTGACGAGCTCGCCGAACTCTTCGACTTTATCATTGAACGCCAGTTCTGACAATTATAATGGCAGATTACAAAGGCATCAGCAAAGGTATGAAAGCGCTTGTGTGGCTATGTTTGGCCGCACTATGCGCCGCATGTGCCAATATGGGGCGCCCGGAAGGCGGCGCACGCGATGAAATTCCGCCCAAATTTCTGCGGTCGGACCCGATGCCCGGAGCCAAAAACGTGAGCAAAAGCCGTCTCACTGCCTCATTTGACGAAAACATTCAGCTTGAGGACGCTTTTACAAAAGTGGTCGTATCTCCCGGACAAAAAACTCCTCCGCGTGTAACAGCCAACGGCAAAAAGCTCACGGTCGATTTTCAGGATACACTTCTGCCAAATACCACATACACAATCGATTTCGCCGATGCCATAAAAGACCTCAACGAAGGCAACATACTCGATGGTTTCGCTTTGGATTTCACCACCGGCGACACCCTCGACACTCTGCGTATATCGGGTGTAGTACTGCAGGCCGAGAATCTTGAGCCGGCCCAGGGTATGCTTGTGGGTGCCTATGCCAACTACACCGACACATCGCTCACCACACTCCCATTCGACCGCATAGCGCGCACAAATCAGCTGGGACAATTCACCATACGCAATCTCAAGCCCGGCTCTTACCGCATATTCGCAGTCAACGACGTAAACCGCGACTATCATTGGGACAAGTCGGAAGATGTGGCATTTTACGACGGATATGTATCTCCGACAACCGAGGCCATCACTGTTACAGATACGCTTTTCGCCGCCAACGGAGAGGATTCTCTCGTGTCTCACCCGGGCATACGCTATCTGCCGAATGACTTGCTGCTCACATGGTTCAATGTGGGATACAAGCCATTGTACATGACCGACAACAAACGTGAGGACCGGCGCCGCATCTCATTCCGTTTCTCCGCGCCCATGGATACGCTGCCACGGATTACTATCGTGGACGGAGCCCCCGGGGCAGGCCGGAGCATCGATGAATGGGCTGTGCTGAAATCCAACGCCACGCGCGATTCGCTTGAATACTGGATAGCCGACACCGTGGTGATGAAATCAGATTCGCTCCGTCTTGCAGTGAGCTATCTCAAAACCGATACCGCTGACCGCACAGTATGGACCACAGACACTCTCCGGTTTTTCATCAAGACTCCAAAAGAGAACAAAAAAGACAAGAAAAAGAAAGAAGACGAAACGCCTAAGTTTATTGTCGACTCCGTCACCGGCGACACCACATTCATGCCGCCCCCCGACCTGGAGTATCTCAATATAAAACCACCGTCGGCAACTCAGGAACTCAACCGTCCCCTCTATTTCGAAGCATCTGCCCCGATTGAGACTATCGACACGGCCGGAATCCATATGGAGATACAGGTTGATACACTCTGGCAGACGATTCCTTTCAAAATCAGGACTGACAGCCTGAATCCGCTTATGAGCCGCCGTATCGACATCGACTGGAACGGAGGCTCCAAATATCGATTTACCATAGACACTCTGGCCATACACAGCATATACAATACCTGGAACCGTCCTGTAAAACAGGAGCTGACCGTGCGACAGTCCGAAGACTATTCAAGTCTTCGTTTCTCGCTTCCCGGTCTTGATACAGTGCAGGTTGTAGTGGAATTACTCAGCAGCACTGACGCGCCTCAGTACCGGGCTGTAAAAAAAGCCGGCGAAAACGACGTTGTGATTAAATTTATCAATCCGGGCACTTATTATGCCCGTCTGTTCATTGACTCCAATGCCAACGGCAAATGGGATACCGGAAATCCGGTTGACTCCATTGCGCTCCAGCCCGAAGAAGTGTATTACTTTGCAAAAAAACTTGAGCTGAAAAAAAACTGGGACATAGAACAGACATGGCTTGTCGACGAACTTGCCGTCGATGCTCAGAAACCATACGCCATAAAGAAAAACAAGCCAAAACTCAAACGTGGCGAACAAGCTCCCGGGCAGGATGACGACAACATCAATGAAGAGGACATGAATTATAATCCGTTCGACCGTACGGGGCGCAACCAGCGCGGACAACGCACAAACCGCTCAGGTAATTCAGGCACATACGGCAGAACCTTATAATGTGAATTATGGATACCACCGTTACAGTTTATTGCGCATCGGCGCGTAATCTCGATTCTATTTATACTGCTACCGCCGCCGAGCTCGGAAGAGCATTGGCACAGCGTGGCATACGCCTTGTGACAGGCGGAGGAGCCACAGGACTTATGGGAGCTGTAGAAAACGGCGCTCTCGAAGCCGGCGGGGAGGCCACGGGTATCATTCCGGAATTCATGTATGAGAACGGCTGGCAGCACAAAGGTCTCTCACATCTTGAGATAGTACGCGACATGCATGCCCGTAAATCACGCATGGCAGCTCTCGCCGACGCTGTCATAGCCCTTCCGGGAGGGATAGGCACATTCGAGGAACTGCTTGAAATAATCACCTGGCGGCAGCTCGGTCTGTATCACGGCACCGTTGTAATTTTCAATGTAAACAACTACTATGCGCCACTTCTCTCTATGTTCGAGCAGGCAATCAGCCAAGGATTCATGCGACCGGAGTACCGCAATCTTTTCAAAGTGACCGAGAGCGTGACTGAAACCATTGCGGCCATTCTTGCCGAACCGGACAACCGGACCTTCCCTCAGAAATTCTGACAGACAATGCCGGATAGCACTTCCATATCCACGGCGCAAGCCGATACCATGCTGCAGGCAACGGTATATCCTGCGGTACCAGTCACGCCTCCGGCTCCATCGAGTTATGAGCTCCCGGATAACTTTGCAGAGGCTGATTACGGCGGAATCTGCACCTCATTAATAGATTCAATCGGTGCCGATACCGTAAGCGGGCGCATACCTCATTTCATACCCCTTGAGAAAGCCAACGAGATACGCCAGCAGATGCGGCTCGACAGCATAGAAGCGGCGGCGATAGTGCCTGCGGATGCCTCCGGAGCTAATGAAGGACTATCTCCGGCACCCCTTCCGCAAAGTGCCGGTGAAAGCTCGGCACTGATAGCGGTGATGATGGGTATGCTCGTCATACTCGGATTTAACGGCAACGGCATATGGCGTGCCTTTCGCTCCTACCGCCACGATTTATGGAATATACGGCGCCCCAACGTTTTCGACGACGAACACACCGTATCGTTGCCCATAGGGGTGCTCCTTGCCGTAAACGCGATTGTATTCGGGGGGCTGCTGCTCTATAATATTCCTGGCGTACCGGTATACCGCGGCTTCGCGCCGGCCGCACTGTCGATAGGAGTAATGGCCATATATTATCTCTTCCGCCTCACCGCCTATGAGGCCGTCGGCTACACATTCAGCACACCCGACGGCCGCGAGCGCTGGCTCGACGGCTTTTTTGCCACAGAAGCCTTCACGGGTATTTTTTTCATCATTCCGACAATTTTACTTCTCCTTCACCCCCAATGGCACGACATACTTATAATCATCTCATTATCAGCATTTATACTTGCCAGAATAATATTTATTCGCAAAGGAGTGCGTATTTTTTATGTTAATTTAAGGTCTTTGCTTTATTTTATTTTGTACCTTTGCACTCTTGAAATAGTACCATTATTAGCTTTATACGGAGTGTGTGCATATCTTCAGGGATATGTGACACAGCCCGGCATATAAATCCAATAAGAGTGAAGACAAAAAAAATACTGGTCTCCCAGCCCAAACCGACCTCCGACAAGTCGCCGTATTTTGACCTTTCAGAAAAATACGGCGTTGAAGTAGTATTTCGCCCGTTTATTAAAGTCGAAGGTCTCTCAGCAAAGGATTTTCGTGCACAGAAAATCAACATCGCCGATTTCAGTGCTATTATCTTCACGGCCAAGACGGCTGTTGACAACTTTTTCCGTCTCAGCGAGGAGATGCGCATAACCATACCTCCGACGCAGAAATTTTTCTGCACCAGCGAATCCATAGCCAATTATCTGCAGAAGTATATTGTATACCGCAAACGTAAGATTTTCGCTTCCAAAACCGGTAAAATCGCAGATTTGCTTCCCTCGATGCAGAAGCACAAGACCGATACATATCTGCTGGTGGCAAGCGATGTCAACAACGGAAGCGAGGTCGCATTCCTGGCCGAAAACAAAATCAATGTCACTCAGGCAGCAATGTACCGCACCGTGAGCAACGATTTCACCCCCGACGAGACTTTTGACTACGACATGCTCGTATTTTTCAGCCCGCAGGGTATAGAATCGCTTCTCAAAAACTTTCCCTCTTTCCAGCAGGGCGACATAGCTATAGCCGCACTCGGCACAGCCACAGCCCATGCGGTAAAGGAAGCGGGTCTGCGTCTTGATATCGAGGCTCCGTCGCCCCAAGCACCTTCGATGCCGGCTGCCATTGACCTCTTCCTCTCGAAACAATAATACCCTCAGCCGTGAAAAAATTCGGCCTTTATAAAAAAGAAAAGCTATGCTCCTCCAGAGCTGTCGAGATTCTCTTCGGCCCCGGAGGAGCTGAATTTTCAAATCTAAGCTATCCCCTGCGGGCTGTCGCACGCCGCGACCCCCAACGCAAATCCGACGCTTCGGTGGCGTTTCTGATTACGGTGCCCAAGAAACGGCTCCGTCATGCCGTCGACCGGGTTCAGATGCGTCGGCGCATACGGGAGTCATACCGTCTCAATCATCACGATTATCCCCTACCAGAAGGCGACCGCATTGATTTGGGATTCGTATACGTTGCCGACAGACTTATGCCGTACGCATCAGTCGAGAAGGCCATGAAAAAAATTCTCTCCGAGCTCTCCGCCCATTTTTCCGACAAACAATGACTGCGGCCTCGCTGACACGCAGAGCAGCCGTCTGGCTTCTTTCTTTGCCTGTTCTGTTTTATAGAGCGTGCATATCGCCTCTTTTTCCGCCATGCTGCCGCTTCACGCCAACGTGCAGCGCCTATGCATTGGAGGCTCTCCGCAAGCACGGACCGGTAAAAGGCCTGTGGCTCGCTATAAAACGCATTCTGCGCTGCAATCCGTGGGGCGGAAGCGGCTACGACCCTGTGCCATGACACCCGACCTCAGCAATTTCTCCGACATACATACCCACGGTCATACAGGACGCGATATCATCACTTCAATCGAGCCCGATGAAGATATTGCCGACGAATACGGCACTGCGTGGTATAGCGTGGGCATACATCCCTGGAGCACGACATCCCCTATAGACTCATCAATAATCTCCAGACTCAAGAACCTTGCACATGACAGACGCGTTGTAGCAATCGGTGAAGCCGGTTTCGACAAAAAACGCGGGGGAGCAACCGAGTATCAGACCGAAATATTCCTCCTGCATGCCGCACTTGCCGAAGAAACCCGTAAGCCTCTTATCATACACTGCGTGGGGCGTTACGGGCTCCTCACCGACCTTCACAGAGAGCTCCGGCCCACTCAGCCATGGATAATTCACGGCTTCACGGGCAAACCCGAGCTTGCCCGTCAGCTTGTGGCAGAAGGTTTCTTCTTTTCTCTCAGGCCAGACTCTCCCGTACGTCAATACGGTGTTATTCCCGAGAACCGGCTGTTTACCGAGAGCGACTGAACATATTTCCCTCTAAATGTCATGACAGACCTCTAAAAGGTGTGTGAATTGGAGCAAACGGCCAAAAATGTATCCGTAAGCCAACTGTCCTGTTAAAATTATTGTTATTATTTATATTTTTGTTGAATAATAGCTAACCCTATGGGACACAAAAGATACATAATGAACTTAAGGCAGTGTCTGACTGCACTGTTGACAGTGTGCATGGGCACCGGAATGTTCGCACAGTCTGACCAGGAAGCCGCAGAGCTTCCGGGTGTCACGTCATTGGCGACATTCAGGCAGCTTGCCCTGCAGAACAACAAGCAGCTGATGATAGCGCGTCAACGGGTGCGCAAATCGGAGTATCAGAGCAAAGAAGCACTGGCGGCATATCTGCCGGCAATTGACTTCAACGGCGGATACCTCTACAATCAGCGCGACCTCTCGATTTTTGACAGCGACCAGATGCTGCCAATCAAATCGTTCAATCTCGAAACACAGAAATATGAGTTCGACCTCGTCACCAATCCGGTGACCCATGAACCCATACTCAATCCGGCGACAGGACAGCCGATTCCTGCCTCTGTGGCATATCTGCCCAAAGAGGCCATGACTTACGACATACACAATGTGTTCTTCGGCGCGGTCACTCTTACGCAGCCTATTTTCATGGGCGGTAAAATAGTGGCTATGAACAGGCTGGCTCGTGCCGCAGGCCAGGCAGCCCGCGAATTGCACAACGCCGAAGCCGAGAATGTGATATACGCTGTAGACGCAGCCTACTGGCAGGTGGTGTCACTCAAAGCCAAAGAGCGCCTCGCCGAGAGTTATGTAAATCTGCTCGACTCGCTTTCGAGTGATGTGCACCACATGTATGACGCAGGTGTGGCCACCCGGAGCGATGTGCTCAGTGTCGACGTAAAGCTCAATTCAGCAAACGTAGACCTTACGAAAGTGAAAAACGGACTTGTGCTCAGCCGCATGGCACTCGCTCAGGTCTGCGGACTGCCCGTGCACACCACTTTCACGCTCGAGGACGAGAATCCAGAGCGCACACTTCCTTCGAGCCTTGATGAAAACGTCGGCAGTTATGACATGAACGACGTCTATGCCACCCGCCCCGATTTGCGGGCACTTGAATTCGCCGTAAAGGCCGCGTCGGAACAGAAAAACGCCGAACGCTCGTCAATGCTTCCCAAAGTCGCACTCATAGGCAGCTATGAATTCTCCAATCCCAACATGTACGACGGATTCAAAAAGAATTTCAAAGGCGCCTTCAGCGTCGGCGCCATGGTGTCGATTCCAATCTGGCACTGGGGTGGAAACTACAACAAATACAAAGCCGCCCAGGCCGATGAAATAGCCCGTCAGCTTCAGCTCGAAGATGCCCGTCAGCTCGTAGACCTTCAGGTCAACCAGGCCACATTCAAGACACAGGAGTCCTTCAAGACCTACCACATGACGGTGTCCAACCTTGCCAAGGCCGACGAGAACCTACGCAGCGCCACGCTTGGCTTCAGGGAAGGCGTCGCAACCGCCGACAATGTGATGGAGGCACAGACAGCCTGGCTGAAGGCACACTCCGAGCAGGTCGATGCCCTCATTGATGTGGAGATGTGCAAGGCATATCTCAGCAAGGCTCTCGGCACACTTTACACACCCGATACAGAATCGTCTAACGAATAAGCATACTCAAATGTCGACCAATACAAACAACAACACAGAGAAACGTGCCAACAGAACACTTCTGTTCACCATGGGCATAATAATACTGGCCGTACTCGTGATAGCAATAATCGGCTTCGTGTTCATGAACCGCCCCGACAGCTATATCGAAGGTCAGGTGGAAGGTACCACCGTACGCATATCCGGCAAACTTGCCGGACGTGTGGCGGAGTTCTATGTCGAAGAGGGCGATACCGTTCACGCAGGCGATACGCTCGTATACATTCACTCCGAAATCGGCAAGGCTCAGTTAGGACAGGCCGAAGCAATGAAGGAAGTGGCCTCGGCCCAGAATAAAAAAGTCGATGCAGGCACGCGTTCACAAATCATCGCGGCAGCCGAGCAGCTTCTGGCACAGGCACAGGCCGGAGAGACCATAACCAGAAAGACCTATGAACGCATGGAGAAACTCTTCAGCGAGGGTGTGATTTCCGAGCAGAAGCGCGACGAAGCCAAAGCAGCATATGATGCAGCCAAAGCAGCCACCGGGGCAGCCGCCAGTCAGCTTTCCCTGGCGAAAGCAGGTGCCCAAAGCGAAGACAAAGCATCTACCGCCGCATTGGTCGACGCTGCACAGCAAGGTGTAGACCAGGCGGCCGCCGTATATGCCGACTCTTATCTCACAGCGCCTTTCGACGGTACTATCGACCAGATTTATCCCGAAGCGGGCGAACTCGTTTCGCTCGGTGCTCCCATTATGAGCCTTCTCAAGACCGACAACCGCTATGTTGTGTTCAACGTCCGCGAGGAACTCCTCTCCGACCTTCCTATGGGCGCCACGATGAAAGTAATGATTCCGGCTCTGGGCAAAAAAGAAATCGATGTAAAGGTATATTACATCCGCGACATGGGCAGCTATGCCGTATGGCACTCCACCAAGTCGACAGGCAGCTACGACAGCCGCACCTTCCAGATTAAGGCACGGCCTGCCGAAGATATTCCCGGACTGCGTCCCGGCATGTCTGCTATATATTCACATCCCGATAAATAACAACTGCGGGCAATGACAAACATAGGTTTCACAGCGGGCATAAGACGTGAGTTGAGCCGTCTCGGCAGCCGGCCTATCTACCTCTTCGGTATGGTGCTGGTTCCGATACTCACTGCAATATTCTTCCTCGGTCTTCTCGACGAAGGATTGCCCGAACATGTCCCCACGGGCGTGGTCGACCTTGACCACTCGCCTATGTCGCGCAGCGTGACGCGCTCGCTCAATGCCCTTCAGGTAATTACACTCACCGAAGAAGCCGAGAGCTACGGCGATGCCATGAAAATGGTGCGCGAGGGCCGCGTTTTCGGCTTTTTCGTCATTCCGGAGAATTTTGAGAAAGACGCCATATCGGGCCGCGGCCCGACGCTGGAGTACTATACCAACCTCACTTATTTCGTACCCGGCACACTGGCCTTCAAGGGCTTCAAGACAGTGGCTGTCACCACCGCCGGAGGTGTGGTGAAGCAGACTCTCGTCAGCATGGGCCTGAGCGACACCAAAGCCAACGACATGGTGCAGCCAATCATAATAGACCAGTTCCCGATAGGCAACCCGTGGATGAACTACGGCATCTATCTCTGTCCGTCGTTCGCCATGTGCACGCTTGCCCTCATGATAATGCTCATGACAGTGATGCAGATAACCTCTGAAATCAAGAATTACACCTCGCCGCAGTGGCTGGCGACATGCAAGGGAAGTATTTCCGTGGCAGTGACTACAAAACTGCTCCCCGCAACGGTTATCTTCTCCAGCATCGGCATCTTCATATTATGGCTTCTGTTCGGCTACTCGCATTTCCCCTGCTACGGCTCGATGTGGGCAATGGTCGCAGCGACACTGTTCCTTGTGATTGCCAGCCAGGCATTCGGCCTCTTTGCCTGCTGTGCAGTACCCAATCCGCGCCTGGCCTTTATCATCTGTGCCCTCTTCGGAATTCTGTCGTTCTCGTTCACCGGCTTCTCGTTCCCGGTGCAGAGCATGTACGGATGGCTGGGTGTATTCAGCTGGCTCGCCCCTATCCGCTACTGGTTGCTGACATACTTCACTGTGGCGCTCAACGGAGCCCCAGTATATTTCGCACGCCTCTATATGGCAGCCCTTCTCCTCTTCCCGCTTGTGCCGGCACTGCTGCTGACTCGGCTCCGGAAGGCTTGTCAAAATCCCGTATACGTACCCTGATATGAGTGTATTCAAGAAAATATCAATGTGGATGTCGGATACAGGCCGTGTATTCCGCAACGAGATGAAGACTTTTCTCCACGACCCCGGAGTGCTCCTCTTCTTCTTCGCGTTGCCCTTGCTCTATCCTGTTGTCTACACCCTTATCTACAATCCCGAGGTGGTGACGAAGATGCCCGTGGCCGTAGTCGACGAATCGCGCTCGGCAGAATCGCGCAACTTCGTTCAGAAAGCTTCAGCCGCTCCGGCGATAGCCGTATATGCCTATTGCAACGATTTGCAGGAAGCCCGCGAACTGATGTATGAGAACAAAGTCTTCGGCATAATGCAGATACCGTCGGATTACGGCAAAAACATAGGCCGCAACGACCCTGCGCACATAGAGTTTTACGCCGATATGAGCCTGCTGCTCCGTTACCGTACTTTCGCAGCAGCTCTCACCGACCTTCAGCTCGAACTCATAAATGAAACGACGGGCGAACGCATATCAGCGGCAGGTCTCAACTCACTTGCACAGAACATGTCGCTGATTCAGAGCGACAGCAACTTCCTCGGCGACACCGAGCAGGGATTCGCGTCGTTTATCATTCCAGGCATCATCATTCTCATACTTCAGCAGAGTATGCTCCTCGGCATCTGCATGCTCGGAGGCACTGCTGCCGAGCGGCGCCGGCGCAACAAGGGCTACGACCCGATGCAGGTGCATGGCGTGGGGGTGACAGCCACAGTATGGGGCAAGGCTCTCGCCTATATGGTGATTTATATTCCTCAGGTAATCTACGTGCTGCGCTTCATACCGGAGATGTTCAATCTGCCTCATTACGGTTCCCCGACCGATTATTTCCTCTTCATAGCGCCCATGATGCTTGCCACAGCCTTCCTGGGGCAGACACTCAATGCAGTGATGCGCGACCGCGAGAGCCCGTTCATCATCATAGTATTCACCTCTGTATGGTTCCTCTTCCTGTCGGGCCTT
This sequence comes from uncultured Muribaculaceae bacterium, assembly GCA_910587355.1. GTDB lineage: Bacteria > Bacteroidota > Bacteroidia > Bacteroidales > Muribaculaceae > CAG-873. Next base: position 17,914 of record CAJUKF010000001.1, on the reverse strand, counting down.
ACATGGCCGCGCTATGCAATGAGTCCGATATGGAAGGTACTCGGCGACACAGTGCCTGCTATCTGGGGCGTTGAGGGATTCATAAGAATCAACAGCAACGCAGCCTCATTGTCGGAAGTTGGCACGGATTTTGCAGCACTTTGGATACTCTCCTTAGTGTATATGATAACAGCGTGCATGGTGACAAAAGCCACAATGCCCTTTGTCTGCAAGCAAAAATGGCAGGAATCAAAAGTTTAGCAAAAGACACGGCCATATATGGCCTCAGCTCTATAGTGGGACGCTTCCTGAACTGGATGCTCGTACCGCTGTACACCAATATGTTTCCGGTCGCCGAATACGGCGTAGTCACATTCGTCTACTCGGTCGTGGCTCTGGTAATGGTTATCCTCACTTACGGAATGGAGACAGGGTTCTTTCGCTTCGCCAATCACGAGAAGTGGAAAGACCCCATGGAAGTGTACTCTACCTCAATGATGTCGCTGGCTGCAAGCTCGGCGACATTTGTGCTGCTTGTGGCTGTGTTTATCAATCCGGTGAGCGTATGGATGGAGTGCGCCGGACACCCATCGTATGTGCTGCTGATGGCCGCATGCGTGGGCATGGACGCTTTCATGACCATACCTTACAGCTATCTGCGCTTCCGCAAGCGGCCCATGCGCTTTGCCGTGCTCAAGCTCGTAAACATCGGCATCAACATTGGTCTCAATCTGTTTTTCATAGTGCTGTGTCCGTGGCTGCTCGAGCATGCTCCGGGGCTCGTATCTTCATTCTACAATCCCTCATATGGCATCGGATACATATTTCTCTCCAATTTCATTGCCTCGGCCATAAATCTGCTCATGCTGTGGCCCGAACTGCACGGCTTCAAATGGAAGTTCACCCCGGTGCTCTGGAAGCAGATGCTGAGCTATTCCCTGCCGCTGCTCGTGCTCGGCATCGCGGGTACCCTCAACCAGACAATCGGCACGATTCTCTATCCGCATCTTGTGAAGGACCCGGCCGAAGCCATGTACGGCCTCGGCATCTATGGGGCGAACTATAAAATCGGCATAGTGCTGCTCATATTCCTGCAGGCATTCCGCTTTGCATACGAACCCTTCATCTTCTCACGCAGCAAAGAGGCCGGAGAGCATAAGCTGCAGGCTTACCGCGACGCGATGAAATACTTCTGCATATTCGCGCTCTTCATCTTTCTGGGCGTGATGTATTATCTCGACATCATACGCTACTTTATCTCCCCGCGGTATTTCAGCGGTCTGAAGATTGTGCCCCTGATTATGCTCGGTGAGTTTTTCTTTGGCATTTTCTTCAATCTCTCCATATGGTACAAGCTTACCGACCGTACCGTCTGGAGTGCCTATCTCTCGCTCACAGGCCTTGCCGTAACAGTAGCGCTGAATGTGCTGCTCGTGCCCCATATCGGATATGTGGGCTGCGCCGTGGCCGCCCTCTGCTGTTATACGGTGATGATGCTCGCAAGTTATTTCGCCGGACAGAAAATCTATCCCATAGGCTACCCTGTAAAACGCATTCTAAGCTATTTCTGCTTCGCTGCGGTGCTTTATGCCGCCGGAGTATGGCTGCTGCCGCTCCTCGGCCTCCACGGCTTTATAAACGGCCTCATTCGCTTTGTTCTGCTCGGGGTATATGTAGCCACGGTCATTAAAATCGAAAAAATCAATCCGATGGCCGAAATCAGGTCAGCCTTAAATCACAGACGGTGAAAATAGTCATCATCAACCACAGCGACACTCTTGGAGGCGCGTCGGTAGTAAGCCGGCGCCTGATGCATGCGCTCCGCAGCCTCGGTCACGACGCGTGGATGCTTGTCACCCACCGTGCGTCCGACGACCCGCATGTTGTGACCGCAGCTCCCAAGTGGCGCAGCCGTCTGTCATTCATTGCCGAACATGCACGCATATTTCTAAATAACGGTCACAACCGTGAAGATTTGTTCAAGGCATCAATCGCCACAGACGGCCTGCAGCTGGCTACCCATCCGCTTGTCAGAAACGCAGATGCCGTAATTCTGAACTGGGTCAACCAGGGAATGCTTTCTCTCTATGAAATTGGCCGGATAGCAGAAAAAAAACGTGTGTTATGGACTATGCACGACATGTGGAATCTCACAGGAATTTGTCATCACGCAGGCAAATGTACTGCCTATACCGGCACATGCTCCAACTGTCGACTGCTCCATTCTGAAGCAAACGAGCACGACCTGTCATACCTCACATGGCAATCCAAAAAAGCACTCTATGACACATCGGGCATACGGTTCATAGCCGTAAGTTCATGGCTTAAGCGAAAAGCCGAGGAAAGCGCTCTTATGAAAGGCCGTGACATCCGGATAATTCCGAACGCGTTTCCTGTAGAGGACTTCTATATCGAGCCGAAAGACACCGCGATGCCCTTCTGTCTGCCGCATGACAAACGCCTCATTCTAATGGGCGCTGCCAGACTCGACGACCCAATAAAAGGCTTTCCAATGGCCATAGAGGCTCTTGAGAGCGTGGAAGCCTGCAATGCAATGGCGGTCTTTTTCGGTGCGATAAAAGACCACTCGGTATTCCGCTCGCCATCAATAATAAAATCGGCCGAACCCTGGACAATCGACAATCCCTTTGCGGCCCTCTCGATGCCGCACCGTTGGCTCGGACCCGTGAAGGATGCCGCCATGCTGCGGGAACTGTATTCCAGAGCATGTGTAGTGATTTCCTCCTCATTGTATGAGACACTTCCGGGCACCCTCATCGAAGGACAGGCGGCGGGATGTATGCCCGTGGCATTCGACAGCGGCGGCCAGGCCGATATAATCGATAGCCCGGAAAACGGTTTTTTAGTACCTCCGTACGACACGACAGCCTTCGCCACGGCAATTTACGGGGCGGTCAACACGACGTTTGACAGAGAAGCGCTCCGGAAATCCGTACAAAAAAAATTCTCGGCCACTACTGTAGCCGAGAAATATATCGAAGCGCTGAAAGACTGAACGCAAACAGTATCTGGTCTGCAATTATTTGTCAAGACGCCGGTGTACGTAGTCAATAATGATGTCGGCAATCTCCTCAAGAGGCAGCAGCGACGAATCGAAAGTGAGGTCATAGCTCTCGGCCGCGCCCCAGCGTTTATCCGTATAGAAATTATAGAAGTTTGCGCGCAATTTGTTTGTTCGCTCGGCCAGTACCTTTGCCTCATCGATAGATTTGCATTCGAGACGGCCGACGATACGACGCGCACATTCATCAGCGGGGGCATGTACGAAAATGTTAATCACATTCTCCACATCACGCAGTACATAATCGGCGCTCCGGCCCACAATCACGCACGCCTCTTTACCCGCGAGTTCGTGCATGTACTCACACTGGGCCTTGTATATGCTGTCGGACCCCGATACCGAGTCGCCAATCCATGACATAGGATAAAACCCCATGGCAAAAGGAACCACACTCCCCATTATACGAGGGGCGCGCTCGTCGTTCTTCTCGAAATACTCAAGATTATATCCGGCTTTGCGTGCCGATTCCACAAGCAGCTTTTTATCGTAAAAACCTATGCCCAGACGACGGGCAAGCAGCTGGCCGAGCTGTCGGCCGCCACTGCCGAAAGAACGGCCTATCGTAATGACGTATTTTTCAGGTAACATTTTTATAAACTCTGCTTATGATTGAACAAATGGCCGGAGCCTGCTGTTCGGGCGCAGATTCCGGCCATTTATATTTCAGGAATTACTTTTCAGCTTTTTTTCTTGTTTTGGCAGACTTGTCGGCAGCGTCGGCCTTCTCTGCTTTCGTCTTTTTTGCTTTAGGCTCAGCCTTAGCCTTAAGCTCTTCACGCTTGACATGCTCTATATTGTATTGCTCGGCACTCTTGCGCATCGATGCAAGCTCTTTGTTGAGAGCCTCGATTTCCTCACCCTGATTGCGGATTGTGAGGAGAAGCGAGTTGAGTTCTTCGTTGCCTACCTGCGAGGGGAATTCCTCTTTCACACGCATTGCAAAGTCAGCCAGAACATTCATATAGTTAGTGAAGGCCACAAATGGTGTCTCATACGGGCTGAAACCGGGATTGCGGGTGTTCATGTAGAAGAAGTGGTCACATGCCTGAAGATACTGGAAGTCGCGTTTGAGCGAACGGTTGGAGCACTCGCGCACACGCTCGGCCTGGGCATAGAGCTTTTCGAACGCTTCATTCTGCAGCCGGTTGCCGAGCCATGCCGATGTATCCGATTCTTCTCCGGCGCTCGATATGGGATGATTGATTGATATTTCACCCACCGGCTTAATTTTAGCCACAGCCTGCGAGGGAGTGATGAATTCCACACCACGTTCCTGTGCGAAACGGGGCAAAGCCTCAAGGAACTGGAAGATGCCGGTATTTGCGGGATGCAAATCGCCGAATGTCTCCATGTTGAGGAAGATATTGATAATCTGCTCCTCCTGAGGTGTTGATGCAATCCAGTCCATATATTTGTCGGCCGTCAGGGGGAATTCAGGCCACGAAGTGTCGCCGAAACGCTCTGCGATGTCATTGCTGAGCTTACGGTTACGCATAAGCACTTTGAGTTTAGGAGCCGAAGCAGCGGTGTAGACGTAATCGGGCGATTTCCATCCGAGAATGTGCTTCGCGCCTTCGGTGAGCACGCCTTTGAAGCCAAGTTCAACGAGCTGGGGAGCGAGGTCGTCGAAGTAAATCAGCTCTGTGTTACGTACAATCTTAGGCTCAATGCCGAAACGGTTGCGGAGAATCGAGGCGGTGGCTGCTATCTGGGCGGCGAATTCCTCGGGGTCGGTGAGCGACGAAAGGCCGTATGAGAAAGGCTGGGCCACAAATTCGACACAGCCGGTCTTGTGCAGACGGTCGAAAAGCTCGAGAAGCTCGGGCACATAATGCTCGAATTGCTCGAATGCGAGGCCTGAGACGGCAATTGAGCAACGGAAACGGCCTTCGTTCTGCTCAATCATGCGGAGCAGTGTCTCACATGCCGGAATATATGAGTTGTGGGCCACACGGGTTACGATGTCCTCGTTGAGGAAGTCGTCGAAATAGTAGTGGTCTTTGCCGATGTCGAAGAAACGGTAACGTTTAAGACGGAACGGCTGATGTATTTCGAAATTAAAACAGATTGCTTTCATTTTTAATGCGTTTTAGCGTCCGAGAACTTTGTTATAGATGTCTATTACCTTTCGGCCGGCCTTGTCCCATGTAATCTGGGCGACTTCTTCGAGGCCATCCTCGCGCAACTGCTTGTAGAGGGCGGGGTAAGAGATGATTGCATGAATGGCATCGGCCATTGCGTCGATGTCCCAGTAGTCGGTCTTGATGACGTTTGTGAGAATTTCGGCACAGCCGCTCTGCTTGGAAATAATAGAGGGCACGCCCATCTGCATCGCCTCAAGAGGCGAGATGCCGAAGGGCTCGGATACGGAAGGCATAATGTAGACATCGCTTGCCTTGAGCATTTCGTACACTTGCTTGCCTTTCTGGAAGCCGGGGAAATGGAATCGGTCGCTGATGCCACGCTCGGCGGCAAGCTGAATCATTTTGTCCATCATGTCGCCCGAACCCGCCATAACGAAGCGCACGTCCGAGCAGTTGCGGAGCACCTTTGCGGCCGCTTCGACAAAGTACTCGGGGCCCTTCTGCATGGTGATACGGCCAAGGAAAGTGACAACCTTCTCTTTAGTCTGACGATGATTCTCCACATTCAGCAGTTCGGGGCTCAGAGGCACGACGGCGTTGTGCACGGTGGTCACCTTTGCCGGGTCTACGCCGTAATGGTCAATTACGGTCTGACGGGTAAGATTCGACACGGTGATGATGTGGTCGGCGTGTGTCATGCCGTCGCGTTCGATGCCGTAGACGGTCGGATTGGGCTTTCCTCGCGAACGGTCGTACTCGGTGGCATGCACATGAATCACCAGCGGCTTGCCCGTAACCTGCTTTGCATGTATGCCGGCGGGATATGTGAGCCAGTCATGACTATGGATGATGTCGAAGTCAAGCGTACGCGCAATAACACCGGCGGTAATGGAGTAGTTGTTGATTTCCTCGAGAAGATTGGATGGATATTTGCCTGAGAACTCAATGCAGCCGAGGTCGTTGGTCCGCATGTAGTTGAAGTCGGCATATATGTGGTCACGGAGACGGAAGTAAAGCTCGGAGTCCATGAGTTTGCCAATGCGTGCATCGACATAATCACGGTCGACGTCGCGCCATGCCACAGGAACCTGAGAGTTGCCGATAATATGGGCGAAACTGCGGTCTTCGTCGCCAAAAGGCTTGGGAATGACAAAAGTGATGTCCATGTCGCCGCACTCCCACATGCCACGGGTGAGACCGTAGCTGGCAGTACCGAGGCCGCCGAGGATATGAGGCGGGAATTCCCAACCGAACATTAGTGCTTTCATATTGTCGAATTTTTATGTAATAAATTGGGAATCAATTATTTAATAATGTGTTCCAAGTCGTTTGAGCTGACGGTAAGCGCGAAGCACCTCGGCCACATTGGTGGCGTGTGACACGGCACCGCGGCCTGTGTAAGGAGGATTGCCGTCGTAAAGCTGCGACAGCGAGCCGATACAGCCGTTTGTCATCTCATCCTCAAAGCCTATGAGCAGACGGTCGATATAACCGGCACCGCTGAGACCGAACACGCGCAGATATGCGTCGGCATAGAAGCCCGTGAGCCACGGCCGCACGGGGCCGTTATGCATCGCAAACTCGCGTTCATCGGGATTTCCGAGATAATTGGGACGGTAGCCGTAGCTCTTGGGCGACAGCGTGCGCAGGCCTTTGGGTGTAAGCAGCTCTCGGGTGACTACATCGAGCACGCTCTTGCGCTGACGGCGGTCAAGCGGAGAATAGTCGAGGCCGATTGCAATTGCCATGTTCGGGCGCACAGACGGGTCGGCGTATGTGCCGTCGACGAAATCGTAGAGGTATCCGCTTTCGTTGAGGAACGTAGATACGAACGGCTCTTTCATCTTCTCAGCTTCCGCAAGCCATGCGGTGCGGCGCCCGGCAAGGTCTGCATCGCCTTCGGCCAAAGCGGCCGCGAACATCAGGGCATTGTACCAGAGTGCGTTGAATTCGACAAGACGCCCGGTGCGGCGTACGACGGGAGCGCCACCGAGCATCGAGTTCATCCACGAAACGGCCTTGTCGTGTCCATCGGTTGACAGCAGACCGGTAGCCTCATCCACAAAAAGGTTGGAGTGTCGGCCCGAAAGGATATAATCGACGAGCTTTGCCACGGGTGCCATGTAGAGTTTGCGTGCAGCATCCTGTCCTTCGACTTTCGCATACTGCTGTATCGCCCAGAGGGCCCACAGCGGAATGTCGGGATACTCGATTCCCTTTATGTCTTTCGACGGTTCGCCACTATCGACAAAATGCATCAGCTCCCTGAGAGCCGTAGCCATAATGGCCTCATAGTCGGTCTTGTGGTCAATGGCAAGAGTGAGACCCGGAAGGGCCATGAATGTATTGCGCGCAAGCACCACTCCCCAGGGGAAACCGGAGAGAATGTACATGCCGTCGCCACGGCGCACATAAAATTGCTTCGCGGCGTTTTTGAGACAATTGAAGAACGACGACCGCGGTGTCCGGCTCGCAACCTCGGCTTCGTACATTTTTGTGAGATTTCTCGGATTGACTTCGCTGATGCCGGCTGAGAAAATCAGCGATTCACCTTTCTTTATAGGCACCTCAAAGTAGCCGGGCACCCATAAATCCTCGCAATACGGAACACCGCGCTCGAGGTCTTTCACATATTCAATACCGTTGTACCAGTTGGGCTCGTCGACCCAGGTGGCCTTATGATTGAACTGCATATAGAGTGTCGGGAAGCCTTGATAAAGACAAGTTGCCACGCCATTGCTCACAGGCTCAATATGGCGGTTAATCGCATCGTTGGCAACGCAAAGGCTGTTGACCTCACGGAAAGCGAGGAAAGGACGGAAACGGAGCGTTGTAGGCGAATGGGCTTCGACAAGGGTGTAACGGATGAGAATTCGGTTTTCCTGGCTGATAAAAATCTTATCCTTCGTGAGAATCACACCTCCTACACGGTAGGTCATGCGTGGCACGTCCTCACAATCGAACTCGCGGATATACTTGTGGCCTGCCGGAGAGTATACGCCGCCCTGATAGCGGTGTATGCCAAGGTTGAACGGAGCTCCATGCTGAATCACTGTCTCGTCGAGACTCGACAGCATCACATGAGGTTTATAGTCCATACCTTCGACAGGAATCACCAGCAGACCATGTTGTTTACGTGTGTTGCATCCTACCAGAGTGGTGCAATGATATGCACCGGCCTGATTGGTACGCAGCATCTCCTTAGTAAGCGACTGGTCCAAGTTTATGAGCAGGTTCTTATCAAATTTAAGATAACTCATATGTTTAAGGTTTATATGGATATTATTTAGTCGGTTGAATATGTGTTTTACGCAAGTCTTTTTAATTTTGCGAATTTAATGTCTTTTTTCATACATTGCAAGCAAACATGCCGCAAAACATTAAAAATTTTCATTAAAGAAAAAAAACGGGGCGCAGATACCCGAAATCGGCATCCGCGCCCCTTGAAAAGACACTGCATACGCTGTCTGCGTCACATATCAGTAAGAGATGAGTGATGTTACTTCAGCATCGGCCGGGAGAGCCTTGCGGCCGTTGAGTGCGGAAAGCTCGATGATGAAGTTCACATATATTTTCTTTGGATGAAGGCTCTCGATAAGCTTGTAGGCAGCTGCCATGGTGCCGCCTGTGGCAAGCACATCGTCATGAATCACTACGATATCATCGGGAGTAATGGCATCGCGGTGAATCTCGATTACGTCGGTGCCGTACTCTTTGGCATACTCCATGCGGATGGTGTCGGCCGGGAGCTTGCCGGGCTTTCGTGCAGGTACGAAACCTGCTCCGATTTCATAAGCGAGGATAGAGCCGCCGATGAAGCCGCGCGATTCGATGCCGACAACTTTTGTAACACCTTTGTCGCGGTAGAGCTGCGAGAGGTCCCAGCCAATAATGTGGAGAGCCCGCGGGTCTTTGAAAACAGTGGTAAGGTCTTTGAAAACGATTCCTTTGGTCGGGAAATCAACCACGTCGCGGATTTTTGATTTGATGTAATCCATTATGATAGGTTTAAGTTACTAATATACAAGTTTTTGATGGCGGCTTTGTTCCACGTGAAACAATTGTCATCGATTCATGAGCAACAACAGAATATTCACATCCGAAGGTGAGATTCCCGGAATACGCGAGGCAGCCCCGATTGAAGCCGGCTTATGTCGCTTGAGTTTCTGACGGCCTTCGGTTGAAATTGATTTAAGCGAATCGTAGTCTATATTGTCGGGCAGGAGAAGAGTCTCGAGCCGCTGCAGTTTCTGAGCCACAAGACGCTCGCGTGCAATATATCCGTCGTATTTTATAAGAATTTCGGCAGCTTCTATTATCTCATCGCGACGATTGGCGGGGAATGTGGCAATCAGTTCTTCCAGTCTCGGCAGACAGCCAGCGAGCATTCGGACTGTGAGCTGGGGGCGCTGTACAAGTTCGCGGAGTTTTGTACCCTGACGGAGCGGCGTAGTGCCTGCAGATTCGAGCAATGCGGCAACTTCGCTCTGCCTCACGGTAAGACGGTCGCAAAGAGAAATCAGCTCATCACGCATCTGCTTCTTCTGCAACATGAGTTCAAAGCGCTCGTCTGATGCAAGGCCTATATGGTGGCCGATTGGCGTAAGACGCATGTCAGCATCATCCTGACGAAGAAGGATACGGTACTCTGCCCGCGACGTAAACATACGGTAAGGTTCGTCGACACCTTTGTTGATTAAGTCGTCAATCAGCACACCGATATATGCCTGGTCGCGGCCAAGAGTGAGCTGCTCGCGGCCAAGCGCGCGCAGAGCGGCATTGGCACCGGCGACAAGGCCCTGTCCGGCGGCTTCTTCATAACCGGTGGTTCCGTTGATTTGGCCGGCGAAATATAGTCCTCGGACAAGCTTAGTCTCAAGCGTCGGAACCAGCTGAGTCGGGTCGAAGAAATCGTATTCAATTGCATAACCGGGACGGAAAAGCTGAGCATCGTGCAAGGCCGGGACAGTCGATAAAGCTTCAATCTGGATATTCATCGGCATTGATGACGAGAAACCGTTGAGATAGTATTCTGTCGTTGTCTCGCCTTCGGGTTCAAGAAAAAGCTGATGCTCCGTCTTATCGGCGAACGTTACGATTTTAGTTTCAATAGACGGACAATACCGGGGACCGATACTCTGAATCTGACCATTGTAAAGCGGAGAGTCGGGAAGACCTCGGCGGAGTATTTCACAAGTTTCGGGATTGGTGTAGACGATATAGCACTCACGCTGGCGCAGTGAAGACCGGACACCTGGAAGATAAGAGAAAAGATGATTTACATCGTCACCGGGCTGCGGCGTGGCAAGCGAGAAATCAATAGTACGCCCATCAAGGCGCACCGGTGTACCGGTTTTCATCCGGCCTGTGGCAAAGCCGAGTCCTTTCAGTTGCTCGGTAAGTCCGTGAGAAGAAGGCTCTGATATTCGTCCGCCCTCAAACGACACACGCCCAATATGCATGAGGCCGTTCAGAAAAGTACCGTTAGTCAGCACAACCTGACGCGCCCGGAAAGTGGCTCCGTGAAGGGTATGAACACCGGCAAGAGCGCCGCTGTCGTCAAAGACGAGACTGTCGACACTGTCCTGCCACATTGAGAGGCCGGGAGTATTTTCAAGAATCTCGCGCCATAGAGCGGAGAATTTATTGCGGTCGGCCTGAGCGCGCGGACTCCACATTGCCGGGCCCTTGCTGCGGTTGAGCATGCGGAACTGTATGGCCGTGCGGTCGGTGATAATTCCCATCATACCGCCGAGGGCATCGATTTCGCGTACAATCTGACCCTTGGCGATACCGCCGACGGCCGGATTGCAGCTCATCTGCGCAATCTTATTTAAATCCATGGTGATAAGAAGCGTACGCGCACCGATACGTGCCGAAGCATGAGCTGCCTCGCATCCGGCGTGTCCCGCGCCCACAACTATCACATCGAAATCAAAATTCATAATGCAACAAAAGATAAATCAAAGGCTCATTGAAGAGAGCAAGGCGAGAGCAACGTTCTCGTGTCTTTCCATAATTTCACGCTCTCCGGGTCCCTTGTCATTAATTCCGCAAAGATGCAGCACGCCATGGATGATGACACGACGTAGCTCGGAGTCATAATCAGAACCGACAAGTTCAGAGTTGCTCCTCACTGTATCAAGCGAAATAAATATGTCACCGCGAAGCATCTTACCCAGACAATTATCAAAAGTGATAATATCGGTAAAATAGTCGTGCTGGAGAAACTCCCGGTTGACACGCAGAATCTCGTCATCATCACAAAAAATGTAGTTCAGCGAGAGCACAGCACGGTCGTGAGCATTCGCAACCCGGGCAATCCATTGCTCAAGTTGCTGATAATCAAGGTTCGGGAGTTCAACACCCGAAGCTAACCATTGAAAAGCGGGCGTCATAGATAGTCAATTAACCTACAAAGGTACAAAATTTTTATATTCCGTGGCTCGTGTATGGCTGAAACTTAGCCGAATGCGCAGAAAATAGGTCGGAATGAGACGCTATACGCCAATTTGCATGAAACAGACACAAAATCGTTTTTAGATTGCAAAAAATACGATTACAATAAAATAAGCATTAACAGCCTGACGCACTGCACATTACTAAAAATGATAGCCTCCTGAGATTTCAAAATTCAGAATTTGCGTGTACATGCGGTCGAAAAATTGCTCCCAAAAGCCATAAAAACAAGCACCGCACTCCCCTGCCCTACTGCCAGAAAGATGACACAAAAATTAAATATTTCTGAAATGATAAATATTGTAAAAACTAATAAAAAATTGCTACCTTTGCATTAAATACAAAACAACACAGTGTCAATATCCAAAAACCAAATAAAACACAATATTCACATCACATCTATCGCAATGAGACGACTCTTATCGGTTATCTTCATGCTGTGGCTGGCTCAGACAATATTATTTGCGGCCACAGGCATGTTTACTTGTAAAGGAACGGTAGTCGACGGCGAAGGCGAACCTATCATCGGCGCCAGCATCGTCATCACAGGCTCTAATGCTGTAGGCACTACCAATTATGACGGCAACTTCTCGGTCAAAGTACCCGACGGCACACGTTCGCTCACATTCAGCTACGTGGGCTGCAAAAACAAAACCGTACCGGCTGCAGCCGACATGGGCAAAATCACCCTCGAAACATCAAACGAAGTCCTCAAGGACGTTGTGGTTACACAGTCTCTGGCACGTACCCGTCAGACCCCTGTGGCAATATCGCAGGTCAACAAGGCTGAAATCGACGTGAAACTCGGCGGACAGGAACTTCCCGAAGTTCTCAACACCACTCCCGGTGTCTGGGCTACCAAGGACGGCGGCGGCTTCGGCGATGCCAAAATCAACATGCGCGGCTTCAAGTCGGCGAATGTGGCAGTGCTCGTAAACGGTATTCCCATCAACGATATGGAATGGGGCGGCGTCTACTGGAGCAACTGGGCAGGCCTCTCCGACGTTGCCTCGAACATCCAGACACAGCGCGGCCTCGGTGCAGCCATACTCTCCTCCCCTTCTATCGGCGGCACAATCAACATCACCACCCAGAGCTTCGACGCTGAAAAAGGGGGCCGTGTATGGTACGGCATGGGCAACGACGGCATGAACGAATACGGCGTGAAGGTATCCACCGGCATGATGAAAAACGGCTGGGCCGTGACAGTGCTCGGTTCGCACAAATGGGGCGACGGATACGTTCAGGGAACTGAATACAGCGCCTACAATTACTTCATCAACGTGTCGAAACGCATCAACGACAAGAATACCCTTTCGCTCACCGCTTTCGGCGCACCTCAGCAGCACTACAAACGCTCAAGCCAGGACGGTCTCACCATTCTCAATTACTATGAGCTTGCTAAAAAATATATGGATGGCGAAAGCATGTACCGCTACAATCCCACATTCGGTTATGACCTTCAGGGACAGCGCCGCAGCTCGAACCGCAACACATATCACAAGCCTCAGATTTCACTCGCACATGTTTGGAAGATTGACAATAAATCGTCACTCTCAACCACAATCTACGCATCTATAGCAAGCGGCGGCGGCCAGAGCGGTCAGGGCCGCGGCACCTACAACGGCACAAGCCTCTCCAACTCGAGCTGGTACGGCTCATCGAACGGCACGCCCAATACTCTCTTCCGCAACCCCGACGGCACATTCGGCTACAACCTCATCCAGCTCATGAACCGTGCAAGCACCACAGGCTCGAACATGGTAATGTCGGAGTCGAACAACTCGCACAACTGGTACGGTCTTATATCAACCTACAACAACAAATTCCTCGACAACAAACTTAATTTCCTTGCCGGTATCGACCTCCGCTATTACGTGGGCTTCCATAACAACAAAATCACCGACCTCTACGACGGCGATTACTTTATGGACGACGGCTCGCGTAAAAACGTGAAAGTAGCCAATAACGCAGCCGCAGCCGACCCTAACTGGAAATACGAGAAACTCGGTGTAGGCGATGTCGTTTACCGCGACTACGAAGGCCGCACAAATCAGGAAGGCATCTACGCACAGGCCGAATACACATGCCTCGACAAGCGTCTCAACGTGCTTCTGGCAGGCTCGCTCAGCAACACCGGCTATCAGCGCATCGACCACTTCTACTACGACAAGCAGCATGAGAAATCGGACACATACAACTTCCTCGGAGGTACAATCAAAGGCGGTGCCAACTACAACATCGACCGACACAACAATGTGTTCGTAAACGCAGGCTTCATCAGCCGCGCTCCTTTCTTCAGCCAGGGCGTATTCCTCAGCAGCGCGGTTTCGAACGCAGCCAACCCCGACCCTATCAACGAGAAGACATGGTCGGTTGAACTCGGATACGGCTATCACTCCACCAAGTTCACCGCCGAACTTAACGGTTACTATACAATGTGGCTCGACAAGACTACCACACGCTCGGGCGACATGTCGAACGGTGACCGCTATTACCTCAACATGAGCGGCGTTAACGCACGGCACATGGGTATCGAAATCAACATGACCTATATCCCCGTGCGCTGGCTCGAAATCAACGGTATGCTCTCGCTCGGCGACTACACATGGAAGAACAATCCCAAGGGCTACTTCTACAATCAGGCAGGCCAGCCTCTCGCCGACCTCCGCGGTACAGAAGCATCTGGTATCCTCGCTGAAAACCACGCATGGTCGATTCTCAAGCAGGACGGTGTTAAGGTCGGCGGTTCGGCTCAGACAACTGCTTTCATCGGCGCAACATTCCGCCCGAGCAGCAACTTCCGCATCGGCGCAGACTGGAAAGTGGCTGCACGCAACTACTCCGACTACACACTCAGCAGCTCTTCTTTCGTAGCTAATAAAGAAGTGGTTCTCGGCGACCCGTGGAAGATGCCCTGGGGCAACACCTTCGACATTCATGCATCATACACTTTCAACATCGGCAACGTAAAGGCTACCCTCTACGGCAACCTCCACAACCTCTTCAACTACCAGTATATGGTCGACGCTCTCACTCCGGCCACAAGCACCGGTACATGGGAGAACGCCTACGGCTTCTACAGCTTCGGCCGCACATATACAATGAAACTCCGCATCAACTTCTAATCAGGCATAAAACTCCAAGACAATGAAATTCAATAAATATACCAACGGTCTCCTCTGCATTGCCATGGCCATGGCCGCCACCGCCTGCGACGAAGACTCATGGAACGATAAACTCGATGGTTTCGAGGTTCCGCCGACATACTCGGCGACCGAGGTAATCAGCTATACCCTCACCGATGCCAACTACTCGGCTATCGCAAGCAATTCCACAAACAAGACTCTCGCCGAAGCCGACAATGAAACCGACCTCCTCACTGCAATCGGCAAAAACCTCGAATTCCCCTCGGAAGAGTCTGCACGCAAGTACATTCCGGCATTCCTCGCAAGCAATTACTACCAGCTCAACAACGGCTCGGATGTCAAGGTTACATATAACCTCACCGGAAATCAGCCGGCTGAAGTGCTTGCAATCAATGCAGGAATCAAATCATACACAGTCACCGACGCCGACTATCAGCAGGCATGGGGCTCGGAAGAGAACTATATCGGAGCCTTCGCTCCCGCCGCTACTGCAGCTGCAAATATTCCTGCAATTCTCGCCGACGCAATGTCTGACGCGAAAGAAGGCGATTATGTTGCTGTCAACTTCCGCGAAGCAACCACAAATCCTGTTTTCGGAGGCACTGAAGCTCCGGCTGAAGTCGTTGTGCTCGACCAGCCGCTTAACCAGAGTTTCGACGACTGCACAACCGATGACGTAAACCTCGGCGAAGGTCTCGACCACGTATGGTATACAAGCTCGTTCGGCGGCGTTGGCTATGTACGTGCATCAGCCTATGCCAACAAGACAAACCACGCGGCTGAGTCGTATCTCGTCACACCCGTATTCAGTCTCAAGGACATCACCGACGCAGTGCTCACATTCAACCAGGAATGGAACTACTTCTCGAGTGTAGATGCCGTTGCCACCGAAACCACAGTCTGGGCCCGTGAAAAAGGCGGAGAGTGGAAGCAGCTCACCGTTCCCAACAAATGCGAGGAGCTTAAATTCACATGGAAGGAATCGGGCGACGTCAGCCTTGCAGCCTTCGAAGGCAAAGACATCCAGATTGGCTTCCGCTACTACTCCGACGGTGGCAAATCGGGCACATGGGACGTGCGCGACATCATCGTCAAAGGCATGAAAGGCGCGTCCAAGGCACCCTCTCGCGCTGCCGCCGCAGAAGTTCCCTCGACACCGGGTGTAGCCCTCTACACTCTCGTCGGAGGCAAGTGGAAAGTTCCCTCGGACACCTACGTGCTTCAGGCGTCCGACTACACCGCCATGGGCTCGAACTACGGCAACCTCACCCCTGCGCAGGCCACAAGCTATATTCCCACATGGCTCGACATCAAACTCCCCTACGCAGCCGCAGAGACCAAATGTTTCGTGGTTTACCGCCGCTATGCCAACTCCGCCACCAACTGGTACGCCGCACAGTACACCAAAGACGAAGCAGGCTGGTCGGTAAACACCGGTGCCACAACCGACAAATTCACACGCAAAGAAGGCAACTGGCGCTACAATCCTTCTATCGAAATCACACTGCCCAAACAGAAAAACGGCATCACACTCGAGTACTTCAATGCTGCAATCAAGTGGGTATTCGAGAACGTATCGAAGAAGATGGACCCCAACGCAACCCTTACCGCTCCGTCGGCAGCCCAGGCAGCTCCGTTTATCGACTACCGCGGTAACGCTGAGTATTACTCAGGCGTATCGGCATACTACGGAAACATCGACGTACGCGCGTCCACAGCCAAAACCAACGCTCCGAAAGGATACACAGGCTACGACAACCTCTCTGAAGAGCAGGTAGAGCTCCTCGTCAAGAAACGTCTCTGTACCGAGACAATGCTCGGCGCCGTTGCCGCCCTCAACGCCGACGCACGTCCGGTTGAAGGCATGGAAGTGACTTGCACTGTTACATTCGACGCTTATACAGGAGAAGACAAAATGGAGTCAATCGTTTACGTTGTAACCGGTCCCGGCCAATTCAAATACAAGAGTACAACTCTCGTAGAAGCCGGTCAGGACAAAGACTGGAAATAACCCCTACACGACTAATTAATTCCGACGGACCGGCAACATTGCCGGTCCGTTTTTTGTTCTACACCATAAACTTCACTACCTTTGCAGCATACAGAAAAGCACACCCTCATGAAGAAAAGCCCAGTATACACACGCACAGGCGACAGCGGCACCACGTCGCTCGTAGGCGGCACACGCGTACCCAAAAACAGCCCCCGTCTCGAAGCATACGGCACCATCGACGAGGCAAATTCATGGCTCGGCCTCATAGATGCATCCGATGCGATTCCCAACGCTGCACACGCCACACTGCAACGCGCCATGAACCACATGTTCGACATAGGTAGCACACTTGCCACCGAAGAGACCTCTTCATGGCAGCCGGCCCCTTTCCCCGCGCAGGCCGTTGCCGACCTCGAAGCCGACATTGACACCCTCGACTCTACCCTACCCCGCCACAACCAGTTCATACTGCCGGGAGGCCACCCCGACGCTGCCCGGGCAAACATCGCCCGCACCGTCGTACGCCGCGCCGAACGCCGTATACTCGCACTCGCGCAGACCGCTCCGGTAGACCCCGTGCTACTCCGCTATATCAACCGGCTCAGCGACTACCTTTTCATCCTCAGCCGCGCAATCAACATAAAAAATGCAAAACAAGAAATATTTTGGCAGAAAAATTGTTGATTACAGGAAAATAGCTATCTTTGCGCACTTTTAAAAAAGACAGACACTATGTATTGGACACTTGAACTTGCATCAAAACTTGAGGACGCACCCTGGCCCGCTACAAAAGACGAGCTCATCGACTATGCAATGCGCTCCGGAGCCCCTCTCGAAGTAATAGAGAACCTTCAGGAAATCGAAGACGAAGGCGACACATACGAATCAATCGAAGACATCTGGCCCGACTACCCGTCGAAAGAAGATTTTCTGTTCAATGAGGACGAATATTGATATAAAATCCGTCCGATTTTAAGACATAAATAACTAATACATAGGCGATTGGCAAGCAACAAAACAAACTTGTCAATCGCTTTTTGTATCCTTTTACTGCAAAATAAACTTGTCTATTTTCAGGCATTTAGCTCCGCCGGAATTTGTTAACTTGTCTATATTTTTTAAGTACATGACAAAAATTTGAAAACATCGAATTTTGGGGTATAAGTCG